>CAKQNH010000730.1 GCA_934255105.1 uncultured Pirellulaceae bacterium | reverse complement strand
CAGCCACCCCCTGCAAGCGAAAGTCCTTGGCAGGCTCCCCTGGGGCGAGCAACTTCTTGGCGGCAGCCACCGGGCTCTTGTCTGCGTCTTTCTCTGTCTCTTTGTCGGCGGCAGCCACTACGGCGGAAGCGCCTGCAAGAGTGGCAAGCAACACAGCGCAGTGAACAAGTCGGCTGTGAACAAGTCGGCTGTGAACGAGTCGGCTGTGAACAAGTCGACAGAGAAAAAGTCGTTGGGCGATGGTCATATGTTGATACCTCAGGCAATGTGGGAAAGGGTTAAGCTTGGCTCCCAATGCTATTCGGCAACCAAGCATCCGTCAAACGTCCTGCCTCTTAGCCCAGTTTGTCTGCGACCGTATTGCTGATGGAAATCGTTTAGCGCCTAGCCGCAGTAGCCGGAAGAACTTGAGCTTGTGCTATGGTGGCATCGAGCCGAGGTGAACCGGAGGACTAGGCTAAAGCAAGATCCCCCGGCTACGAAGGCGCAGGCAGGAGCGGATCCAACTGTGCTTGACCGCAGCATCCGCGCCAGAGATATGGATTAGTGTGCGATTAGTGAATATTAGTGTTCCCTAGTTTGATGCTCAGCGATGTTGAGCAATGTGGAGATCGTCGATGACAAAGCGCTTCCACTCCAAATCGCCCTTCGCGCCGAAGTTGATGAGATAGCCAACCCGCTTGCGAGCGATATGCATCTAATTGAACACTTGCGCCTCATGATCCGAACACAACTTACGTATCGACCAAGCGGGCTCGTGCATCGCGGCCTACTGCGGCTCGGGTTAAACGATTTCCAGTCCTTTGCACCCGAGCTATTTCGCGCAAATCCCACAAATGTGCTTTACCGCAAAGTATTCCACTAGTAAGATACTTTCCAGTGATGTTCTAAATGAGAGTCAAGGGTTGCGCATGAAATTGCAGCATGAGTTAAAGCGGCCGGTGCCGTTTGCCTCGATCCAGCAAGAGACGCTGGTGGGACTGCTGCGCATCGGCGACCAGTTGGACAATCGACTGTCGCGACTGTTTCGCGATTTGGGGCTGACGCTGTCGCGTTTCAACGTGCTACGCATCCTGATGTTGGCCGATCGCCCGCTGACCTGCGGCGAAATTGGCGAACGCATGATTCATATCGTCCCCGCGATCACCTCTCTGGTCGACCACTTGGAGAAGAAGGGCTTGGTCGAGCGCCACCGCTGTGAGCAGGATCGTCGAGTAGTCTACGTCCGCATCACCAAAGGGGGACGCAAGTTGTGTGATGAAGCCATGGCTCCACTAGCTGACATCGAAACGCGCCTGCTCAGCAAACTCAATCGTACCGAACTCAAAAGCCTCAGCGGGCTGCTGGAAAAAGTGCGCGAGTCCATTGCATCTGTCGAACTGTGAGCCGCCGTCGAATCGTGAGTCCTGTCCATGTCCCACCGAACCGAGTAACGAAAGCCGCAGAGTGAATACTCTATGTAGATCCTGGCCAGCAGCCTATTGGCTGCTGCTCTTAACAACGCTTAGTTTAGCACTCGGCACGATGGCGGGCTGTGGCAAAGGTGCGGCGGGTCCGCCGCCTATGGTCGCGACCGTAACCGTAGCGCAACCCATCACCAAACAGATCGTTGAATGGGACGCATATACCGGACGCATTGAGGCGGTCGACTTGGTCGAAATCCGCGCCCGCGTCAACGGTTATTTGCAGTCCGTGCATTTCGACGAGGGCCAAATAGTCCAGAAGGACGATCTGTTGTTCGTGATCGACCCGCGCCCGTTCGAAGCCGAATTCAATGCGGCCAAAGCCACGCTGCAGCAAGCCGAATCGCTGGTGAAGCAGGCGACTGCCAAGCTCAATGAAGCCAAAGCCCGCGTCCAACAGTCGGAAGCTCAATTGACTTTGGCCGAATTGCGATACAAGCGGACGGAAACCCTGAGCCTGCGCAATGCGGCCGCTCAAGAAGAACTTGACGAGCGTCAGGCCGAATTCCTGCAGGCCACGGCGGATATCGAAGGAGTCCGGGCAGGTGTGGCCTCGGCAGAAGCGGCCATCGCTACCGCCCAAGCGGCCACGGAGCTGGCCAAAGCGGGAGTCGAAACGGCCAAACTGAATTTGCAGTACACGCATATTCGCGCGCCGATCAGCGGCCGCATTAGCCGGCAATTCGTGACGCCGGGTAACTTGATCGCAGGCGGCACCGCTACCTCGTCGCTGCTGACGACCATCGCCTCGCTGAATCCCATCTATTGCATTTTCGACGCCAGCGAGCAAGACGTGCTGAAGTATATGCGCCTGGCAGCCTCCGGCCAGCGCGAGAGTTCCCGCGTAGCCAAGAATCCCGTCTTCCTGGGCTTGGTCGATGAAGACGGCTTTCCACACCACGGTCACATGGACTTTGTCGACAACCGATTCGACGTCGACACCGCGAGCATGCGCGCCCGCTGCGTCTTCCCCAACGATGATCAGATACTTTTGCCCGGCATGTTCGCGCGAATTCGCATCCCAGGTAGCTCACCCCATTCATCCGTGCTAATTCCCGACTCGGCTATCGGAACCGACCAAGCTTCACAGTTCGTGTATGTGGTTGTCGACGGTGTGATTGAGCGCCGGCCCATCAAACCGGGCCCGATCGTCGATGGTATGCGAGTCATCCGCGAGGGGCTCGAGGGGAGCGAAATGCTGGTTATCGAAGGCCTGCTGCAGGCTCGTCCGAATGCCAAAGTGGTGACGGAGCCCGGTTCGATCGTACCGGTAGAAGACGGTTTGCCCGACGAGTATCAACCGATCCCCAAGGAGCAGTGGTTGTCGCCCGGTCCCGATCCTCTCCCTGAGACTAGCATCGGAGGGACGTCCTCATGAAGTTCCCGCACTTCTTCATCGAACGCCCCATCTTCGCGTCTGTGTTGTCGTTTCTAATCTTGTTGGTGGGGAGCATCACCTACTTCACACTGCCGGTGTCGCAGTACCCAAACGTCGCCCCGCCCACGGTTCTGGTCCGCGCCAGCTATCCGG
>CAKQNH010000729.1 GCA_934255105.1 uncultured Pirellulaceae bacterium | reverse complement strand
ACATCCAGCGGCGGGAGCATGGGGACATGGTCGACTGGGATGGCTTGATCAAGTTTTGCCGACGGCGCGTGGCACTGGGTGCAGTTGCTTCGCCAGGGATGGGTCGTCTCCATGCCTGCCCAGCCATTGGCACCAGCGTGACACGCATTGCAGTTTTGCCGCATCCACTGCGAGTGTGGGATCGTGGGAGGCGCTCCGGGAAAGGCGCGCTGGCCCTCCGTGGGAGCTGGCAAACCGACGAATGTCGATGCGACGCTCGCATCGACCTCTGCGAACGGCGCCGGCGCTGGCGGTGCATGGCACTGCGTGCAGTTGTCCAAGAATGGATGCGACATCACGCTGGCTCTTAGATCCGCCATCTGCATCCCATTGGAATGGCAGGCATAGCAAGCCGCATCGCTGGTGTTGAGAACCTCATGCGGAATGATCGGCGGTGCTCCGTTGAACGCTCTCCGCGATGCGCGCAGTTTGCTCGACGCTTCCTTCGCAACTGGGTCCGGTTTGATCTCAGCAAACAGATCGTAATCGGCAGCGGGCAATTCTTTGGCTACGGATTGAAAAGTGTGCGTAGGACCCATGGCAGCCTGGGCGATTTCGTCATATCGCATGGCTGGTAGGATCTTGTTCATGGAGGCCTCCGCCAGGGCCGGATCGTGCCCATACTTATCTAAAATTCCGTGAGGGTTCAACCCCTTGGGCGTTGGCACACCGTCGGCCAAGCCAACAAAGTAACCGATCACGGCCACCGCGATTACTGCGGAGAGAAAGATCGTAGTCAGGCGACTCCAGTTCATGACTGCACCTCGGACAGTTTGCGGATCCGCACAGCGCACTTTTTATAATCGGGCTGTTTGGAAAATGGGTCGTGAGCTTCGAGCGTGCAATTGTTAATGAGTTTGGTTTCATCGAAGAAGGGGACGAAGATCGTGCCGCGTGGCGGGCGACCGCGGCCGTCGATCCATACCGGCAGCTCGGCAGTCCCCCGCCGCGATTCGATGACGATCTTTTCGCCTGGGCGAATGTTGGCCGCTTGGGCATCTTCACGATGCATTTCAACGTAGGCCGTGGGCATGGCGCGATTGAGTGGTGCTACGCGGCGCGTCATGGTGCCGGTATGCCAATGCTCTAGCACGCGACCCGTACACAACCAGAACGGATAGGTCTCGTCGGGCACTTCAGGAGGCGGTGCATAGTCGTGGAACCAAATCTGCGCTCGGCCATCATTCGATGACGAGTGATAGAAATCGAACTCTTGTCCCTCGGCTACAAACGGATCGTCAAAGGCGGCGAAGCGGAAACGCGTTTCACGCCACGACCCGTCCTCCTGTTCGACCACTGGCCAACGCAATCCACGCGCCTTGACGTACTCTTCGTAGGGTGCCAGGTTCTTGTGCTTCATCGTCGTGAAGTGGCGGTACTCCTCGAACAAATGCTTGTCGACATTGGTGTCGTAGTAGTGTTCGAATTCCCAAATGGGAACCTCTTTGCCCTCATCGTCCTTGACTGCAAAGATAAATTGATCGTCTTTGTCGCGCATCCCCTTATGGCCCATTTCAAACAACTTATGGGCGATGGCGATGGTCATCCAGCAGTCGTCGCGAGCTTCACCCGGCGGATCGACCATTTTGAACCACTGCTGAGTTCGGCGTTCGCTGTTGCCAAACATACCGTTCTTCTCGACCCACAGCGCGGCGGGCAAAATTAAATCGGCCAGCTCGGTCGTGGCGGTGGGGTAAACTTCGGAGACGATCAGGAATTTGTCTGCCAGTCCCTTCTTGCTATTGAACAGGGCGTTGAGATTGGGGAGCGTTTGTCCCGGATTGGTGACCTGGACAAGCATCGTGTCGATATCACCGCCGTCGGCGGTTGGCTTGCAAAACTGTTCGAACATTTTGACGGTGTGGTAACCGGGCGTGGCGTTAATGCTCTCGGGCCGCAGATTCCACAGTCCCTCGCTCTGAACGCGGTGTTCGGCGTTGGCAACCACGCGACCTCCGGGCAGAGCGTGGGCCAGCGTCCCCACTTCGCGGACCGTGCCGCAGGCTGAGGGTTGCCCCGTCAGGCTAGTCGGCGCGTCGCCTGGACGCCCAAAGTGACCGCTGAGCAAATGCACGCCGTGTACCAGCGAATTGATGGCAGTCCCCATGGTGTGCTGGTTCATCCCCATGCACCACAGCGATGTAATGCGCAGGTCGCGATTGGCAAACAAATCCGCCAACATGCGAATCTTGTCGGCGGGAATTCCGGACAACTCCTCGACATGCTCGGGCGTGTACTTGGCGATCCGCGTGCGAAAATCTTCTTCGCTGATCTGCTCCCCCTGCAGCGTCGGCGTATCGGCTTCAGGACCGCGGAAGTTGCAATGCTGGTCCACAAAGGCTTTGTCGTAATTCTCGTTGGCGATCAGCAAATGCATGATGCCCAGCGAGATCGCCACGTCTCCGTGCGGTTTCATCTCCAAGTACTCGGTGGCCGCGTCGCTGGTCCGCGTGCGACGCGTGCTGATGTCGATCAGCGTGATCTTGTCACCGCGCGAGCGGCGGTCGGTGAAGCGAGAAAACAAAATGGGGTGCATCTCGGCGGGGTTATTGCCCCAAGTGATCAGCACGTCGCACTCGTCCAAATCCTGGTAGCAGCCGGCGGGTTCATCGACACCATAGGTTGCTAGAAAGCCGGTCACCGCCGAGGCCATGCACAGTCGCGCGTTGGGGTCGATATGGTTATTGCCCAATCCCCCCTTCATAAACTTTTGTGCGGCATAGCCTTCGGGGATCGTCCATTGGCCGCTGCCATAGAAGGCAAAGCGCTCTGGGGCCTTCATGATTCGCTCGGCGATCAACTCGATAGCCGCGTCCCACTCGATCGGGACCAGCTTCCCATCCTGGCGCAACAGCGGCTTGGTGAGGCGATCTTTGCCATACAGGATGCTGCCGACATGGTAGCCTTTGACACACAGCAGACCTTTGTTGACATCCGCCGCCTTGTCCCCCGCGACGG
>CAKQNH010000728.1 GCA_934255105.1 uncultured Pirellulaceae bacterium | reverse complement strand
GCATCAAACACAGAGGGTGAACCCCACGATTTGCATTCGCAAGCGGCGGTGCGAGCATTTGATATCGCCAGTGGCAGTTGGAGCGACCTGCCTTCGCTCCCCAGCGGGCGCTCCAGCCATGACGCCGCCGTGCTTGGGGATACCATCTACGTCGTAGGTGGTTGGGACATGGATGGAGTAAAGGAAACGCAGTGGCATGCGACTGCTTTAGCGCTGGATCTTTCGCAGGCCGAACCTCAGTGGCAGGAGATTGCCGCACCTCCATTTCACCGCCGCGCATTAGCCGTAGTGGCTCACGCCGGAAAGATCTATGCCATTGGTGGCATGAACGAGGAGGGAGGCCCGACGCGCGAGGTGGCTGTGTTCGATCCTAAGACCAATGCCTGGAGCGAAGGTCCGGAGTTGGTAGGAGAGGAAAACATGGAGGGCTTTGGTGCAGCCGCCTGGAGCATCGACGGCAAGTTGGTGGCTACCTCCTACTCCGGTAATATTCAGCAGTTGAATTCCGCAGGCACGCAATGGGACGTGGTTGGTCAAACCAAGGACGCGCGGTTCTTTAATCGCTTATTACCCTTTGGCCAGCACTCGCTGGTTTCAGTCGGTGGTGCCAACATGGAGAAGAACGAGAAGTACCTAGCTCCTGAACTGATCGAAGTCCACTAGCCTCGTAAGACGTCCCACGCAGTTCAACACGCCGCCAAACGTTGCTCTTCCATCGCGGCCGAGTATTCGCCGCGACAGGCGGCTCGGTTGCACTGCGCTCGATGTGCCAAAGCCTGCTGAGCGGCCTTCACATTCGACTCCTTTCCAGACCAGATTTCCAACGTCGGTTGCTGCACGTGGGCGTGCTTTCGTCCATCGCCAACAATCCCTTGTTACCGGCGACCAAGCCGCTCGCTGTGCTGATCAGTTTTTGAGCGTTCATGGATCATTCTCCGATTCAGTTTTGGTTCTTTGGTGATCTTTTGCTAAAATCTTAATGGCTTCCCATGCTGAGCTGCAAAGAATATGCCATCCTTCAACTTTACATCGAACAGGATCGCGACCATGTACGATACTTCACTAGGCATTCGCGTGTTATTCGGCGCTGAGGCCCAGTTGTTTGCCACCGCCGCATGGACGCTCACGGATCAGCTTCGCGACGCAATTCCGGCTTCTGGCCTACCAGCCCCAGAGCATCTGCTCGGAAATCCCGTGCTGGACTCGTTGACGCCAGCCCAGGTCATCGTCTTGATCGACCGAGTGAGCGCGTATCTGTTGGACCCAAGCGTTGCGGCTCCCACGCGAACCGCCTTGCTCGACGCGACCATCGCCGCTGTCTTTCAGCAGATCACTACAGACGTGCAAGCAGAGATCGACGTGCAATCTCTATCCGCCGAATCCGAAGAGGGGGATACGTCGATGCGAATCCAAGTTGCCGCCGCTTACCGTCACCTCTCGGATCCACAGAGTTCCGCCATGGATACGCCTGACCCCGAATGCGCCGTGATGGAGACATGGCAATTGGTGATCGAGGGGCTTTGCGATCGGATACTCCCGGACACCGACTGGCAACTCGAATCTGCCATGCTGGATTTAGATCCGCGTAAAGCTGACGAACTGAAGGGTGTGATGGGGATTCAGGATGACTACTTTATCGATTTCGTCGACGAAGCTTCCGTCGACGATGCAGCCACCGCCTGGTGCAACCTAGTCGAAAGGCTCACTGGTGTTCGTCCCGAGACCTGGCGGTTTAAGGGACCGATACCCGCCGACGCGGCCACGCCTCCCCCGCGTGAAATCTTGGATTTCCCCGAGCCACAGGGGGACGCGTTCAACCCGGAGGACGGCACGCCCGAATTTCAGCAGTCCAAGCCGGTCTTGTTATCCGATCTGCTGTTTGAAGTAGATTTAAGCAGCGACGACTGGTCATCGTATCTCAATCGAAAAACCGGAGAGGTAGTCGGTTTGCCAACGAGTTTGATTTCGTTTATCGAAGACGGTGAGGATCCCGACGACTACGGCGGTGACGGGACTCAATTTCTAAAAGTGGCACAGGAAATCTGCAGTACTAATAACTTTCTGTCACTCCCCAGCCAGTATGATATTCACGAGTGGTCGATCATGCGAGAATTCTGCGATTCAGTCGATAGCGATTCCGATCGCGAAGAACTGCTCGACGCCGTGCATGGCAGCGGCGCATTTCGTTTCTTCAAAAAAACCGCCGATCGCCTCGGGCTGATCGAACAGTGGTACGCCTACAAAGAAGCCGCCATAGAGCAGATTCTTATCGACTGGCTGGAAGCCAACTCGATCCAGTGGTCGCGAGCCGAGCCCGGCGAACCACCCTATTAAAAACCGACCCTCCCCCGTCCCCCTGCGCACACTTGCCCGAGTCTCCCCCGTAGAACGGGCACTCCTGCCCGTTTTATTCCCACAACTTTTCCCCATCGATTTTCTTGCACTGGACCTGCTCGCACTGGCTCCTCTCCCTCTGGGAGAGGTCGAGCCTAAGCGAGGGAGAGGGCAATCGCAATCTACCGCTGTGCAATTCGTCTCCGCCCACCACCGAAGTCCAGCACGTACACTCTACCCGTGCCTGGCTACCCATTTTCCTACCTCCATTTTCCTACCAGAACCGAAACCGGTCGAGTCTCACTATGGGCACAAACCGCTTTGTTGGTAGGAAGATGCAGGTAAGGAAATGAGCAGGCTTGACCGAGGATAAGAGCAACCAACTCACTACCCATGGCCATGAAACGTTACGAAGTCCAAGTCGCCTGACTTCGGCTATAGTATCTACATTCACTTTCTGCGCGCGGCTACAAACATCACTCCGGCCATAGCAAAGGCTGCCAGTCCAGGCAAGATCAGCAGCAGCATGCCCCAGTTAGGCGTAAAGCCGCGTTCAGGGTCGTAGTCAAAGCAGCGGAACAATGCAGCAGTTGAACCGGGAGCGGGGTAGATGGGGACGAACTCGCCCCGCGCATCGGACAACATCTCCTTGAACCTTCCCGG
>CAKQNH010000727.1 GCA_934255105.1 uncultured Pirellulaceae bacterium | reverse complement strand
TTATCCGACAACTGCCCGCCAGCTTGGTCAACAAGATAGCGGCAGGTGAAGTGATCGAGCGGCCCGCCAGCGTGGTCAAGGAGCTGCTCGAAAATAGTGTCGACGCTGGCGCGACCAGTATTGAACTGGCGATCGACGGCGGGGGGATCGAACGCATCCGCATCAGCGACAACGGTTGCGGCATCGCTCCCGAGCAGATCGGTTTGGCCATCGCCAGCCATGCGACCAGCAAACTGCAGACGGCCGATGATCTATTCGACGTTCACACGTTGGGCTTTCGCGGCGAAGCGTTGGCTTCCATCGCGGAGATCAGCCACCTCACCTTGCGCACGCGCACGGCTGACAGCGATGCGGGGGCGGAGCTAACCGTATATGGCGGCGAGCCCACCAACATCCTCCCTGTCGGTTGCCCCGTAGGAACCACTATTGAAGTTCGCAACCTATTTTTCAACACGCCGGTGCGCAGGAAATTCATGCGCACGCCACAAACCGAAGCTGGGCACATCACCGAGGCCTTTACCCGCATTGCGCTGGCCTTTCCTCAAGTGCAGATGACGATGACCAGCGGCAACCGCACCGTTTTCGAATTGGCCGCCACCGATTCGTGGAGCGAGCGCATTCGCGCCTTTTTTGGCGAAGAGGTTTCCGACGCGCTCATTCCGGTGCTTAGCGAGCAGGAGACTGCCAAGCTGGTAGGCTTCGTGGCGGATCCGTCGGTCAGTCGCAGCAACAACCGCATGCAGTATTTGTTCCTCAATGGACGGCACATTCGCGATCGCAGCCTGCAGCATGCGTTGGGCGAAGCCTATCGAGGCTTGTTGATGGTCGGTCGCTTCCCGGTTTGTTTTCTGCGATTGCAACTGCCACCCAATCAAGTCGACGTGAATGTGCATCCCACCAAGATGGAAGTCCGCTTTGCTGAGGGTGGTAAGATCTACAGCCAATTGTTGCAGACGCTGCGGCACCAGTTCTTGACCAGCGATTTGACCGCCCGCGCTCGGCACGTGCCTGGCCCGGCACCGCGCGGCCTGCAGTCCCCCGCCGCTTCAACTTCGTCAACCTCTTCCACTGGCCGCTCCGCGAGCGATCTGGGAGAGGTCGCAGCTTTGACACGTGGCGACGAAGCGCGCTGGCAAGCCCACGCACAGCGCGTCACGCACGTCGAACCTCGCTTGAATTTGCCTGATAGCATTCCACCCTTTCGTCCATTCAGTCAGCGCGATCCGTTCTCCGCCAGCAATCCGCTCGGCGCGTCCCAGGCTACCTCGCAGTCTCAGGCAACCACTGCCGACAGCAGAGTTGACAACGGAGTTGACAGTGCCAGGGACGGTGTCAACGGCGGGGCTCGTCCCGTTGCTCCGTCACCGTTTGAATCGGGCGACGTGCCTGCTGGCGCGCAGGGCTGGGATGGTTCGTCGCCAAGCAGCGGTGGGTTTACTGATCTGCCGGACATCTCGGCGCGGCTGGATCCAGCCCATGCGGGCCTGCCCCAGGCTGGTTCGGCACAGGCTGATTTGCCGGGCGATGTCCCGGCCAGCAGCCACTTAGGATTTCAGGTCCACAATCGCTACTTGATTACGCAAGACGAAGGGGGCATGGTCGTGGTCGATCAACATGCGCTGCACGAACGCATCATCTACGAACAGCTTCGTCAAAAAGTCGATTCCAACACGCTCGAAAGCCAAGCCCTACTGATTCCCGAGCCACTGGATCTGACCGCTGCTGAAGCGGCCGCTGCACTCGATTCGCGCGAGCTGCTGGCCCAGATCGGTATTGGCGTTGAGCCGTTTGGTGGCGACACCGTGTTGATGACCAGCTATCCAGCCATGCTAGCCCACATGCGGCCTGCCGAAGTTCTGCGGCAGGTGCTCGAGCCGCTGATGTCTGGCGGCAAAGAGCCCAGTGCGCGCGACGTGCTAGATGAGCTGCTCAACATGCTAGCTTGTAAAGCCGCCATCAAAGCTGGTGACAAACTCTCGTCCGATGAAGTCACCGCCTTGCTCGAGCAGCGCAACCACTATCAAGATACGCATCATTGCCCTCACGGACGCCCTACCGCGCTCTTCTTCAGTCGCGAACAGCTCGACAAGATGTTTAAGCGAACCTAGCAGTCTCTGCCTCTCAGCCAACAGGGCGGAACATCTCTGCCGCATAGCCCAGAGGGCGGAACATCTCTGCCGCATAGCCCAGAGGGCGGAACATCTCTGCATCATAGCCAACAGGGCGGAACATCTCTGCATCATAGCCAACAGGGCGGAACATCTCTGCCGCATAGCCCAGAGGGCGGAACATCTCTGCCGGTGGCGTGAGCCACCGGATTTCAGCTAACTATTAGGCTAGCCCGGAGGGCGACACATCAATGTGCCGCCCTCCGGGCTAAATGCACCCGTTTTCATTGGCCCGGTGGCTCACGCCACCGGCAAGGATATGTCGCCCTCCGGGCTGGGATGCGCGTTGACGTCGCTGTTCTCCCCACTCCAAATCGTCCGCCCGCCGTCCACTGGCAAACAGACTCCGGTAATAAACGGACTGGTCGCTAAGAACAACGCGGCCTGCGCTAAGTCGTCGGCGGTTCCCTCGCGTTTGAGTAGACTCGCCTGGATAATTTTGGCTCGTCGCTCGGGAGTTATGCCCTCGGCCAATTGTATCGGGCCAGGCAGAATCGCATTGACTCGGACCTGTGGATTGCGATGGGCCAGTTCTACCGCCAAAGCGTTAGTCCAACTCTCGATGGAACCCTTGCTGATCAGATAGGGTGCGAAGTTGCGATACGGTCTAGCCACAGCCCAATCGCCAATATTGATGATCGCTCCACCGCTAGCTTGCTTGGCCATAGCCAAACCAAAATGCTGCCCGCATAGTGCAGTCCCTAGAACATTGATGCGGAAATTTCTTTCGTAGTCGGCGACTCGTGCCTCTTCCAAGTTGCACGGATCCCAAATCGCCGCCGAATTCACTAGCACATCGATGCGGCCGAAGGCCTCCAGCGTCTGCGCTACCC
>CAKQNH010000726.1 GCA_934255105.1 uncultured Pirellulaceae bacterium | reverse complement strand
TCCAGCAACAGCACTTGACCGTTGCGACCGTTCTCAATGCTGTACTCAAACGCACCATGGATGTTAAACAGCACGATGACTAGCGCGGTCATAGTGCAGATAACCACCGTATCGATAAACGGTTCGAGCAGCGCCACCACCCCTTCGGAAGCTGGAAAACGCGTGCGGACCGCCGAGTGTGCAATAGCTGCGGAACCAGCCCCAGCCTCATTAGAAAAAGCGGCGCGCTGAAAGCCCACCATGATCACACCAATCAATCCACCCACGCCCGCTTGCGGATTAAAAGCACCATTGTAAATTTCCACAAACGCCTGTGGCACAAAGCGAATGTTGGTCAAGATAATCACCGTTGCAGCCACGAAATAGAGCAGGGCCATCAGTGGTACGAGCTTTTCCGTAACGGTGGCAATGCGCTTGATACCACCGATGATCACTACAGCTACAATAGCGGCCATCACCAATCCGATCAGCGCGCCGGAGGACTGTTGCAGCCAGTTTGCAGATCCATCGGCCAAACGGTTTGCATTGAGGCCGACTAAAGTTTGAATCTGTGCGGTGGCTTGATTGGCTTGAAACATGTTGCCACCTCCAAAGGACGCCAACACAACCAACGTAGCGAACAACCCACCCAGTATTCTTCCCAGGGTGCCAAAGCCGAGGTGCTTCAGGCCTTTGCTCAGGTAGTACATCGGGCCGCCGTGCACCGTGCCGTCAGGAGCTATATCGCGATAGGCAACCCCCAGCGTGCATTCGACGAACTTGGTCGACATGCCCAGCAAACCGCACACAATCATCCAGAATGTTGCGCCAGGCCCACCAGTAGCTACAGCCACCGCTACGCCCGCAATATTTCCCAGGCCGACAGTGCCAGACACTGCCGTAGCCAGAGCTTGAAAGTGCGAGACTTCACCCTCTTCATGCTCATTGCGTATGGTTTCCGTTAAATCCCCATCGACTTCGCTGATATCGACTGGAATAACCGGTTCTGCTCCCGACTTTTCCAACGTGTCGTACTGTCCACGCACCACGCGTATCGCCAAGGGAAAGTAGCGAATATTGGCAAACCCAAATAGGATCGTGAAGAATACGGCACCTACAATTAGCAGCAACAGCACCCAGGGGGCTGCGGGAGATGGTGCCAGGACGACACTCTCCCACGCATTGGCGACCGGCTCAAACGCGCGATCGATGCGTTGATCCAAACCGAGTTCCGCTTGAACGGGCTGCGCAGAACATGCTGTGGAGGAGAGCATCGTGCAGGAGAGCATGGTTGAGAAAAAGCAGATCAAGCACAAACCCAGTATAGAGCTGCTCCAACTCGCCCCCCCTCGGCACCATGCACTGCGGCCAACGGCGGCGATGCGGTGGGACCATCGGCTTGCCAGCAGTTCAAGCGAGCGTGGATCTTTTTTCATCGGAGGAGAGTTCCAAACAAGGGTGAGCGCTGAGCGGAACGGTTGACAGGCGTGGTGTTGGCGGGAGGCGAACTAACGTAACCCCATGGGGCACTACTAACAAGCCACCCAAACTTAGCCGCACAGTGTACACCATCCGAAAACTCGTCGTGCTCTGAGGCAATGACCAAGTAGAGTTTAATTAAAATTTCCATGTCAGCGGGCGTGCCTGCTATAATTCTTGGTTCAGTTGCGCCGCAGCTAAACGATTCACGACCCACGAAGCCCGCCATTAAACACACCCCACGAGACTCCCACATGAATGCCCCCACCAACGTTCGGCGCCATTTCCTCGCCCGCTCCACAACCGCACTTACCGCCGCTGCGATAGCGGCCGGGGTGACCGCCAGCGACGCGATCGCCCTGCCAACCCAACCCTCCCCCGCAGCGCCTGCACCACAGCCGTGGCCAAAATTCCGCTACTGCCTGAACACCAGCACGATCAATGGCGGCGAGTTTCCCGTGCGAGAACAAGTGCAGATTGCTGCGGCGGCCGGCTACGACGCCGTAGAATTGTGGCTTCGCGATATCACAAAACATCTCGAACGCGGTGGTACCGTCCAAGATCTAGCCAAGGAAATGGCGGATTTAGGACTCGAGCTCGATAGTGCCATCGCTTTTGGCAATTGGATGGCAGACTACGAGCAACAGCGCAAGGAGGGGTTGGCTCAGTGCAGTCGCGATATGGACATCGTCCGCGAACTGGGAGGAAAGCGAATCGCAGCCCCGCCCGTGGGCGCGACCAAAGCACCCAAGATCCCGCTCGATGTGGTTGCCGAGCGTTACCGGCGGTTGCTTGAACTTGGTGCTGAGCGCGACGTAGAGCCACAAGTGGAGCTCTGGGGATTCTCGCAGAATCTATCCACGCTGGCTGAAGTGCTCTACGTGGCCACCGCCGCCGACCGGCCGAACGCGTGTCTGCTGCTGGACGTCTACCACCTTTACAAAGGAGGGAGCGATTTCATTAATGTAGGCTTCATCCCCGGCACCAAGCTGCATTGTCTGCACATGAACGACTACCCGGCCGATCCGCCACGGGCTGAAATCAACGATTCCCATCGAGTCTACCCAGGCGACGGCATCGCACCCATCGGCGACATCTTGACGGCCCTGGTAGCTAACGGATTTACTGGAACGCTCAGTCTGGAATTATTCAACCGAGAGTATTGGAAGCTGCCCGCTCTTCAAGTGGCCAAGACGGGATTGGAGAAGATGCGCCAAGTTTCGCAAGCGGTCTAGCGCTCTGTCACGAATAAAGAGGTCGGGTAACATTCCAGCTAGCCATTCACGCGATAGTCGTTGATCGCTCCGCCGATCATTGCAATTTTAAGTCGTTGATCGCTCCGCCGATCATTGCTCTTGTTAGTCGTTGATCGCTCCGCCGATCATTGCTCTTCGTGAATGGCCCAGCGATAGCGTCAACGCATACGCCAGAAACTCAAAGCAACTGGCGGGCGACCATGGCATCTGATCGGCGGAGCGATCAGCGACTATAGCAATTGATCGGCGGAGCGATCAGCGACTATAGCATCTGATCGGCGGTGCGATC
>CAKQNH010000725.1 GCA_934255105.1 uncultured Pirellulaceae bacterium | reverse complement strand
CACATGAGCAAGTGCATAGGCGACATCCAGGATTCGCTTCGCAATTTGGAGCTCATTCGGTACTCGCCGGAGGAAGCTCAGCAATTGATTTTTGGTCCTGAATTCAAGCAGTTTTCAACGACGCGTTGGGTATTCAGCAACCGTGCCCGCACCGAAGCGATCGTCTTGGCGAACGACTTCGTTGTCTATGAAGTAAGTCGATACGATTCGTTCGACAATTACCTTGCTCGCATGTTACAACTCCTGACACCCGTTTACGAAACGGCCGGACTTGTTTACTGCGAGCAGGTTGGAATGCGGTATCTCGATTTGCTTCGTGGCACGGATACACTCAGTGCCGACGAAATGGTCTGCGAATCACTACGCGGACTCGATGCTGGTACGCTCGGGCTTGACGAATCAAACTACCAGTTCGTCATTCAGGGTGTCACGCCACATGGCACACTTTCAGTACGCTCGTTCGAGAACACCGGAACGCAGTTTTTGCCGCCGGATCTGCAAACAGAACACCTTACTTTCGATGCGAAGTTGGCTGAGGGCGAGCGTTTTCGCGTAATTGACTTCGACCATATCCACCAAGGAGAAGTTGATTTCGCAGGCGAAGCACTCTGTGATAAACTTTGGCGCTTGCACGATCACACCGATAAGGCATTTCGACAAATCGTTACCGAAGAGGCGATCAATCACTGGAAAGGAGATGCATCATGAAACCGATGTTCCCGTTCTACGCTTGCGGCCTAGGATCGTTGGCTGCAATCTCGTCGCCAGGCATCGCGTTAGTCGAAGACTGCACGCAGGCAACCGGCGGCATGACCAATGCGATGCAATACCCTTCTATTAAAACTCAAAACGAGATCATCCGCGCGCGCGCTGCTTGGTCTGACCGAGTTCTTCAGTCGATGACTGGGTATCGTGGTACTGGATCGAGAACGCAAGCCGACCGCGTCTGGTATGAGACAGCCTCTTTCTCGCCGACGAATCCGCCAAGGAAGCTGCCAGAAAAGAAGACGGAGCTATGGGACGTGGCATCAGTGGTCGCCGAGGTCCGCAGCAGTTTGTCGCTGCAAGTGAAAGAATTGGCCGAGATACTTGGTATCCGACGCCCCACCGTTTATTCGTGGCTTGAAGGTGCTCAAGATCCGCAAGATCATAATCGACGTCGACTGATCGAATTGCTGAAGGTCGCCAGAGCGTGGTCGCAGGCGAGCGATCAGCCGATCGGCAAGGCTGTTCGGACTCGGCTAAATGGCGATGGACAATCACTGTTGGACCAACTGAAAAGCGAGTCAATCAATCTCGATCAAATCGAAGGTCACATGCAAGCGATCGCTGAATTGTCGGCGACCGCATCCAAGAAAAAGAGTGTCATGGATTTGGCGAAGGAAAGCGGCCTCGACCTTTCCGGCATTCGCGACCAACGCGAAAACGTTGATGTTGTGACAGGCAAGCGAATGTACGAGGACTAATCTTCGATGCAAGACGATGGCTCGGAAGCCCGGAAGGTTAAAGTAAATGGCTGGCGACAAGGAAGTGTTCTTGGCGACGCCCTCACTGCTGAACTAACCGAAGCAGACAAGCTTCCCATCTTTCCTGGGAAAGGGCAATGGATCATCGTTTCTCACGATTGTGACGTTACCAACGGCAGCTTTGAGAATGAGCCGAATGTCGAACTTATCTATGCGAGATCTTTATCGGACGATGAAGCCGATGGCAATCAAAATTGGGCAAAAAACACTCGGCTGCTTCAGTTTGAATCAAACACGCCAACTGGTCCCGTCGTCTACGGTTGCGATATTCACCAACGAGTCGTTGTCAACCGTGATATTTTAGCCAACCACAAGCCTTCGTCCGTGCAGATCGAGTCTGAGACCATTGGCTTGATTGCAAACTGGCTTGCAAAACGATACCGGCGAGCCGCTTTCGCAGACAGCTTTAACAATCGAACTGCACGGGCCGCCAGAAAGATTCGTGACAAGGCAAAGAAGAAAGGCAAATGGATCAGCGGCATTTACTTGCTTGTCAGCGATGAAGAACTGCCTGCAGATGCAATCTATGACGTCATCCTAATCGCTACGATGCGACTTGTTGACTATTCTGATCCGCACACAAGAAACCTAGCGATGGAGATGCTGGGAGCCATCGAGGCAGCCTTTGCGGGCTGCGATGGTGTTCATTTAAAAGCCTGCGAACTTCGTAGCGAGGCCGACGTCAGCGTGGACGACTTGCTACGCCTGAAACGCTGGGACTACGACGACTTAACCTTTCGCATTGGCGGATCCGATGATTTCCCCGCCGACAATCGCTAGGAGCGGCCAAATGGGTCTGGCGTTTAAGGCTCGCCAGCGGCCGTGCTGTCGGTGGATGGAATGGGGGATTTTACCAGTACGCTGACGACTCACGCGCGGGGGGACACTTGGCAGGAGTTGGACCGCGTGTGGTTCCCGCACTCGATCGGCTTTCTGTATACCACGCTGACGATGTACCTGGGCTTCCCGTATTACGGCGACGAGTACAAGGTGATGGGGCTGGCCCCGTATGGCAAGCCTGAATTCGCAGATTCGATCCGCAAGATGATTCGGCCCAAGGGCGTGCCGTACGAACGACTGTCAGAGCAGGAGTTGCTGGACCGGACGACGGATTTGATGATCGACGGCAAGGTCGTGGGCTGGTTTCAAGGCCGGATGGAGTTCGGCGCTCGGGCGCTCGGGAATCGCTCGTTGATCGCCGATCCGCGGCGGACCGATATGCGCGATATCATCAATTTGCGGATTAAATTCCGCGAAAAGTTCCGGCCGTTCGCGCCGAGTATCTTGGAAGAGCACGTGGGGGAGTGGTTCGAGTTAGACGAACCCACGCCGTATATGGAGAAGGTGTTTCCGATTCGTGTGGAGAAACGAAAAATTATTCCAGCGGTGACGCACGTGGATGGGAGTGGGCGATTGCAGACGGTGTCGAAGAGAACGAATCCATTGTATCACGCGCTGATCAGTCGGTTTTATGAGAAGACGGGGGTGCC
>CAKQNH010000724.1 GCA_934255105.1 uncultured Pirellulaceae bacterium | reverse complement strand
CCTCACGAGTGACGCGAAGGGTGTATGGCACTGGGTGGTGGCCAGCCACGTTAATTTCAGGGTGTTCCCAAACCGCCCCTCCGGCGTGTATTTTTGTTCGTCGGCAAGATGTATTTCTGAGCATTCGCCCGCCTGGGCGCATTCTTGTGGAACATGCTGCCCCAACGATTCATTGCTGCTTCAACTTGACTTTTAGTTGCAGTGGTTCGATTTTTTCTTCCCGAAAACGGTGCAACGGAGATGTGGAGCCTCAAATTCGGGGAGGTGTCCGCTGTTGGAAGTTCTATCGTTGTGCAATAGTTTGCCCCGCAGTAGGTCAGTTCAACTGTTGCCGAGTGCGCTCCGTCAGCGACGGCACGCATTTTTGGCTCAAACGGTGCTTCTGTATATGCAAACGAATCTATCCCTAATCCCTGGGTTCCAAGGCGGAATTGAAATGGGAATTGCTGGGTCGAGGGATCCATTTCCAATGGTTGCTCGGCCGAGTGTTCGTCGATTGATAATGATAGTGGCCCATCGAAATGAACTACTGCAGCAGCTTCAGCAGACGTCGTAAAGGCAGGCCCTGAGTTTTGCCGGAAAGTACCAACATCGACACGTATATTTACTCCGGAGAGGTGCGGCAGCTTGGTCATTAAATCAATTTGCGTCTGCTCTTCAGGCGTGGTAGCAACGAACTTCTCAGTCGGCAGGCGGAATTGTTGCAATCGAAGGTTTTTGTATGTCGAGCCGTTAGCTGAGGGATCGATGTCTCCCAGATTATAGGTTCGGAATTCGCGAAACTGCGCGCTGGGGTTTTCAATCTTTTGAATGGTGCTGGCCGCGATGCGTTCACCTTGGTCCGTTAGGTCACCATTCGAGTTGCGGTCGATATATACGTATTCTTTGTCAGCGACGATCCAGATTGGCGTAGAGGCTTCTTGACCGAAAACAAGTAGTAAGTACCCAGGCGTCTCGGACGCGTACTTCGGCTCGATTTTCGGGTGCACTCGCTTCTTTGCAAGGTCACCTGAGTACACGGTCTGTACGATAAATAGCGCCAGAGACAAACATAGAAGACACTTCATGACGGTTCGCTCCGTTTGATTTAACGCCAGGCCGACGAACTAGCCGACGATCTAATTGTGATCTATCCGCCGATAGGATGCGGTGGGATGGATCGAGCGTTGGACTTTGTCGCTGGTGGGGACGACGGGGTTCTCTATGCAGATTCTATCCGGTCGGGCAACTCAATTGCAACTGGAGCCAAAATCATTCCTCGATCGACGTCGCGCATTGCGTCATCGCGCTCGCGCCAAATTGCGACCTTGAACAAAGCACGAATAACGCAGCTAGCGGTCCGTCGTGATGGAAGGAAAGGCACGTTGATAGCGGTCCACCAAGGCGGGGACGTCATTGGAGACGATGAACATCTTGCCACGCACTCTCTTGTGCTCTCCGGCGGCGAGACCACCCAGTCGAAAGTCACTATGCAAGCAGCGGATCACGCCCTGGAATAACTCCTGGTAGGGCTCGAAGGCTACGGCAAATATCAGCCGTTCATCGCCGCTGAAACAACCGATCAAACCGCTGCTGGGAACCAAGGGGCTGAGCGGACGTGGATTGACATCGGTGCGCGGCACGTCGGCCGGACACCACACTTGCCCAGGGGTGTAGCGAGCTTGTTTGCTCCAGGGTTTCACCTGGTTCAGCCGAGTCAACTGTCCGTCAATGAATATAAAACACTTTGGCAAATAGTCGTCGATGTCACCTCCCGTGTGATCGAAGCCAGTAAACGGCCCCAAGCGAATGCAAGGTTGAGCCCAGTGGATTTCCGAGGCGATAGCGGTCGGGTTGTGAGCCCGAATATCAAACGTCACCTCCTCCGCATCCGCCGTAATGAAATGCTCGACGATCACGCCATCGGCCACGGCGTCACGAAGCACAAGCTTCGTTCTGTCTTCATTCAGGGAGACCAGTTCAGTGGTGTGCTTAATGACCGTGTGTTTTACCCAATCGGCGTCGGTCGAACCCGCGCGGCAGTAGGCTTCCAGGTAGTTGACGCGAATCTCCTGGCTTGGAAGGTGGTCACCGCGAATAACCAACCAGTGCGGCGGAAGATAATCGAGCGTGAGCGCCCGCGCCTGTCCCTTGGTGGCCTGCCCATTGGCGGCCGGCAGGTCCGCCGTGAATGCCAAGAGCATCAGGCAGCAGAGAATGAGCCGGCGGGATGTTATGTGGTGGCCCATGTCGTTGCTCCTATCAAGCTTAGGATTCGCTCGGGGGAAGTACCATCCCCGTCAAAGTGCAATGATTTTATAGTCCGCGTCATCGGTGGCTTCCGTTCACCGTTTTCAATTGTCTGTCGCCTAAAAGCTGTCATTCTGGGACGAATGGAGGTAATGCGCCGAAGTCGTTTACAATCCATCCATGATACCCCATGCACATCCCGTCTCCATCCATTAAATCGATCAACTCTATGACGTCGTCTGACTCACTGTCGGTAAGTTGTGCTTCTGCGCGAAAGGTTACTCGCAGCGATTCGTTCGCCAGGCTCCCTGTCACACCATAACAATCTGTAGAACAAATGGCGGCAATGATTTGCGTAGGCAATGCCGCATATCGTTTCAGGAGCGATGGCGGAAATGCTCGCACGGCTGTGGCCTTTTGCACTTTCCAACCTCGCTGCTGCAGAATTTCCATCATAACGATAACCCCTTTCAAGTGCACGAACGATCCATGAGAAGGGGCCGCTGCAATGCGGTCCTGATCTCCATGTTACTTATCCGCAGTATTCAAATGGCCGGATCGTCCGGCGCGTCGCAGTCCCATTCCAGGCACCGCCTTGCAACATCCGGCGGATTCAAAATCGTGATACAGTGATCAACAGTTTCAGCCGGAATATGGCCTACTACCAATAGAGTGATGTTTGAGCGAGTTTCGCCGATTCCAAAGAAGCCCTCGTTTTCCAACTTGAGGAATCCGTCAAGCATCGCTTGCCAAAGTGGTTCAATTTGTTGCTCAAAGTCAACTTCCTTT
>CAKQNH010000723.1 GCA_934255105.1 uncultured Pirellulaceae bacterium | reverse complement strand
GGACGGTCCACTACTTTCTGTTTCAGAAGGGCTGCTGGACAGCGTGCCTGTGCTGCCGGGTATGATTCAGTTGCTTCCATCGGGGCAATGCATCGTGGTGTTGCAGGATGGTCAAGCCACCGGTGGCTACCCACGCATCGCCTTCCTGCCCAGAACCGCCCTAGGTCGCTTCAATCAGCTTGCGGTGCACGAGCCGTTCCACTTGCGATTCTGGTCGATGTCCAGCGGATTTGGGATAAGTCCAAACCCAATGCCTTCACCGATCTGATCCGCTTTCAGGACCAGTGGTACTGCGTTTTCCGTGAAGCGACTGGGCATGTGTCTGGCGACGGAGCACTGCGCGTCAGCCGCTCAACGGATGCGTTTAAAGATGTGCGGTATAAAATAGCGCGCGGCCCGATTGGTACGCCGTTTAACGAGGTATATTGAAGGTGGAATTACCGGAGCGATTTATTGGAGCGATCATGAAAGCCTTCGACCCCAAATCACAACCAGAATTATTGCGAAAGCCTCTGCCTCTAGGCAGGAGGGGCCTTCTGTGCGGCCTGTCCGCGATGCTATTCGTCGTCGGCGGGGCTATCGCGGTTTGCACTACGAGCTCAATCGCATCTGCCGCCGATGACGGCCGATCCGCTGCAGATCTACTTGCTCGCGGACAGACAATCTACCGCGAGACCTGCGCAGCGTGCCACGGCGAAAAAGGTGAAGGGGTCGATGGAGCTTACGGCGATCCGCTCATTGGCGATGAATCGGTAAGCCAATTGGCGACGGTTATCGAGCGAACTATGCCGGAGGATGAGCCTGAGGAATGCGTCGGCGAAGACGCTCAGGCGGTGGCCGCGTTTATACACCATCAGTTCTACAGCGAAGCGGCTCAGTTGCGCAATCGACCGCCGCGGATCGGCCTGGCCCATTTGACCGGGAATCAATTACGGCAGAGTGTGGCCGATCTATACGAAGAATTCGGTGGACATGCCGATTCTCAAGTAGAACGTGGCGTAAGCGGAATTTATTTCGACGGACAGCGTTGGGCCAACGATAAAAAGAAGATTGAGCGAGTCGATCCGGTGCTCGATTTCGACTTTGGAAGGGAAGGGCCTGGCGAGGGTATCGACCCCGAGTCGTTTTATATTTATTGGCAGGGTGGAATTTGGGCTGAGACGACGGGACGCTATGAGATCGTCGTCAACAGCACTTGTTCATTCAGTATGAACTTCGGCACCCTGCAGCGGCAGTTCATCGACAACCATACACAATCGGGAGATAAAACGGAGTTCCGGCAGAGCGTCGTGCTGACGGCCGGACGTGTCTATCCATTCAAAATCGATTTCACCCAGCGCAAGCGCAAGACCGAGCAACCCCCAGCCAGCATTCGATTGAGCTGGGTTACACCGGGTGGCGTCGAACATGTGATTCCGCAGCGCAATCTGTGGCGCCAGCCTAGCCCGCCCACTTTTTCTTTACAGACCATTCTGCCTCCCGATGATCGCAGCTATGGCTTTGAACGAGGCGTGGCTATCGATCGCCAGTGGGACGAGTCGACTACTGCTGCAGCTTTGGAGTTTGGTCAAATCGCGTCGGCAGAGCTGTGGCCCAGCTATCGCAAGTCCAAGGAGAAGGACTCCGGAGAGCTGCGAGACAAGATGCGCGCGTTTCTCGAGCAGATCGTGCGCACGGCCTTTCGCCAACCATTGACCGACGAACTGCGCGAGATATACATCAACAAGCAGGTTGCGGCCGAAGAGGATGATGCCGAAGCGATCAAGCGATCGCTATTGATTGCACTCAAATCTCCCCGGTTCCTATATCCGGCCGCCGACTTGGATCAAACCCAATCGCAGCGGGCGGCCAATCGTCTGTCGCTCATCCTGTACGATTCATTGCCGGCCGAAGCGAAGCTGTTGTCCGCAATTGCCGAGGATCGATTCCACACGCCTGAGCAGGTCCGCGAGTATGTCTACAAACACACAGGCGACTTGCGCTTGCGCGCCAAAACCAGAAACATGTTGCATGAATGGCTCAACATTAGCCAAGCCGAAGAGATGGTCAAAGATGCTGAACTTTTCCCAGGCTTTGACGCTCAATTAGTGGATGATTTGCGTCGCACATTGGATGCGTTTATCGATGAAGTGACTTGGGGAGACAGCGGGGATGCTCGCCAGTTCTTCAACGCCAACTGGACGTTTACGACGCCGCGCATGGCTGAGTTCTACGGCGAGGCTTATCAGCCCGCTGAGGCCTTTGGTACGAACGAGATCGTGCGTACGCGCGAGTCTCCTCAAGCGGCTCACCTGGGTCTGTTGACGCATCCGTATTTGCTCAGCCGACTGGCCTACCATAGCAATACATCGCCCATTCATCGCGGAGTCTTCATGATCCGCTATATGCTTGGGCGCACGTTGCGTCCGCCTGCGGATGCCTTTTCACCGCTCAGCCCCGATCTGCATCCCGACTTGACCACGCGCGAGCGAGTCGATTTGCAGACCAGCCCTGAAAGCTGCCAGGTCTGTCATATCAAGATCAATGGGCTAGGCTTCACACTGGAGAATTATGACGCGGTTGGCCGCTTCCGCGAGAAAGAAAAGGGGAAGGCGATCGATGCCTCAGGGATTTATACCAGCCGCGATGACCAGACTGAAAAGTTTGCCTCGCTGAATGACGTGTCCCAGTACATGGTCAACAGCGACGACGCAGCCCGTGCGCTCGTCAACCGCACGTTTCAGTATTTCGTTAAACAGCCCGCCGCCGCTTACGGCGTCGATACGCTCGATCGACTGACGGATAATTTCAGGAACTCCGACTACAAGCTTCGCGATCTGATCGTCGAGATCGCTGTGCTCGCAGCTACGCAGCCCGTAGAAGATAGTCGCTGATCGCTCCGCCGATCAGATGCCCCTCCTGCACTTATCCAAAGCATAGTCGCTGATCGCTCCGCCGATCAGATGCTCCTCCTGCACTTATCCAAAGCATAGTCGCTGATCGCTCCGCCGATCAGATGCTCTTTCTGCACTTATCTAAAGCATAGT
>CAKQNH010000722.1 GCA_934255105.1 uncultured Pirellulaceae bacterium | reverse complement strand
GGCAACTCAGCGGCTGGCAACTCAGCGGCTGGCAACTCAGCGGCTGGCAACTCAGCGGCTAGTACGTTAGGCGTGAGCGGCCCGCAGGAAGCGGCACCCGCGAGTGTTGGACAGCCGCTGGCGGTGGGCAAGATGGTAGCGGTGTGCTGCAAGGTTCGCACGGGGAGTCCGCTGCAGTCGCTGGAGATTCCTGCCCAGCTGCGCGCTAAACTCGAGCAGTACACATAGAGCCATTTCGTGGATGCGGAACTCGAACAACTCGGCTACCTCGGACGCTTGATGGTGCGTCTGACCATCGGCGCAGCGCAACTGCCCGAGGAAGTCCGGCGCGTGCATGCTGACTACGTACTATCGCGGCAGCGCGACGATGGCGGCTGGCCGGGGCGCGAGGGGCAGAGCGACGTCTACTATACGAGTTTTGCGCTGCGCAGCTTGGCTATCCTCGGATTGCTCGACGGAGACCTCGCCCAGCGCTGCGCTGTTTTCCTGCGCGGCCGCATGCAGGGCCACGAGACGATCGTCGACCTGCTCTCGTTGGTCTATTCGGCCAAGCTCATCGAAGCGGCGAGTGGCTTGGATACATTTGCATCCACGCGTGCAGACTGGTCCGAACGCTTGGCAGTCCTGTTAGCCAAGCTGCGCCGCGGCGACGGTGGGTACAGCAAAAGCCTCGAGGGGCAAGTGGGCAGTACCTATCAGACGTTTCTCGTGCTACTGTGCTTGGAGCTGATCGAGCAGCCCTGTCCGGATGCAGACGCCGCTTACCAGTTTTTGTTTAGCCAGCGGCAATCCGACGGCGGCTTCCTAGAGATTCGCGTCGGCAAGCGCTCGGGCACTAATCCAACAGCAGCAGCTCTTGGAGCGCTGCGAGTGCTACGGCGTTTGGACGAGAGCGTGGCCCAGGCGGCGGCCGAATTTCTAGCGGACCGACAAAGCGATGAAGGTGGCTTTCAGGCCAATACGCGCATTCCACTGTGCGACTTGTTGAGCACCTTTACCGCTTGCGTGACGCTGGCTGACATCGATAGCTTGCCGCTGATTTCCGTGGCCGCGGTGCGCCGCTACGTGCACAGCATGCAGCAACCTCAAGGGGGCTTTCGAGGGTTCGAATTCGATCCGGCCGACGACGTGGAATATGCCTTCTACGGCCTCGGTACGCTAGCTCTGCTCGAGACCGCCGAGTAGCCCTCGCGATGCGCCAGCATGCCCCGGCGAAGCCCCGGATTGCGCGGGACGATGCCCAGGCAGTTTAACGAGCCAGCCAGTAGGCTTTGAGCCAGGGCCAAAGCAGACTGCTCAGGCCGATCCACAGCAGTAGTGCAAAGGTAACGGATCGCAACCAGCGCGTGCCGAGCCGGCTGCCCAGCCGCAAGCCGACCATGGCGCTCAGCAATACCAGCGGCACGGAGAGTAGGCCTACGCCCATGGCGTGCACGACGGGACTGCCAAACTTCCACCACAGCAGCAGCACCTGCGGAAGAAAGTTGGTGATGGCCATGGCGAACAGAAACGCGCGCGCATGATCGTGTGTAAAACGCTGCGCGTGAACCCACAGAACTACCGGTGGCCCACTCATCCCCGAGATGCCTTGCAGCACGCCACTGCCCCCGAACACCGCTGCCACCCACCACGGACGCCGGGCTGAACGCCACTCGACTCCAACCAACGCCTGCGTTGCCAGGGCCAGCAAAATAAGCACACCGACGAACTGCTGCACGCGCGTGGCGGGCCAAGTTACCACGACCGCTAATCCGGCGATACCGATCGGCAATGCCGCGGTGCGAATGGCGGCTGGCCACACGATCTCGCGCCAGTCGATACTCTGCCGCAGCTTCCACACGCCGAAGATATGCTGAGGTAACATGCCTGTGACCATCAGCACCTGCGCCTGGACCATGTCGTTGCCGATCCACAGCAGCAGCGGTAGACCGAGCAGCGCCGATGCGAAACCCACCGTGGCTTGGACCATGGCACAGATGGCCAGAATTAGGCAAGACCAGACGGTTCGCGAGGCTAAGATGTCCCACGCCGGAGCTGGCTCGACTTGCGCCAACCAGCTCCAGGCTTGTAAGTTCACCGGCGGAAAGTGATCGCTCATCAAGGGCCACATTTCGCACAGTGCAATTGCCATGTTATTCAACTCGCCCGTAGCGCTAGCCACCGGGTCGTAACGAGCCTAGCGTCGCCGGCCGCCCGGGGCCAATGACTTGAGCCAATGACTTGAGCCAATGACTTGAGCCAATGACTTGAGCCAATGACTTGAGCCACTCACTTGCGCCAGCTACTTGAGCTCTTTGACCTGTATGTTCCGCAAGCTGACTCGGCTGCCCGGATCGTGCTGCTGGAAAGCGAAGTGACCCTGCTTGAATTTGTTTTCGAAATCCAAGTACTCATACAATTCTTTGCCGTCGACCGTGATCTTGATGCGCGTCACCTCGCGGCCACGCCATTGATCGTCGTGAACCTGCACCTCGTACGTGAACCAAGTGTCGGGTTTAACCAACTGGTCGTAGACGTGGCACATGCCGTACAGCGAACCGGTCAGGATCGGATCGGTATGCGAGCTGTTAATTTGAGCTTCGTGTCCATCGGTAAAGCCCGGCTTGCGAGTTGTGCGAAAGTACAAACCCGAATTGCCTTTGTCGCTGATCTTTACTTCGGCGCGGTAGACGAAGTTCTTATACGGACCCGTTGTATTGACCAGCATGGAGGCTGGGCCCGAGCCGCGCAGCTCGCCATCTTTGACTTCCCACTTACTCTTTTCGTCGCCGATCTTTTCCCAGCCGTCGAGCGACTTGCCGTCGAACAGGTTGACCCAGCCAGCGTCTTTATCGCCGTTGCTGTCGGTGTCTTCAGCTCGCACACAATTTACCAAAGCGGCCGACGAGGTCAGCCAGCACAGCGCTAAGGCGGCTAGAGTCCATTTGCGAATCATCATAGGGTTCTCACAGAGGAAGGAAATCGGAGTAGGTGACTTAAGCACCCACGCATAAGTTTCGGCACATAATCAGCCGTTTTGGCGTTAGCCACGGTTGAT
>CAKQNH010000721.1 GCA_934255105.1 uncultured Pirellulaceae bacterium | reverse complement strand
ACCCAACTGAGCGCTGGCAGTTCGTTGGCGGCGGCGAAGCTGGTAGCCAGTCCGCACAGCACGAACCACCTCCAGCGACGATCCCCGACTACAGCAATGCGATCGATGCACCACAGCGAGAGTCCCACGCACAGCGCGGCTGGCAAATGATTGTTGAGCGTGTTGACGAAGGTGGTTAAATAAGTCCCCCAGGCCATGAACAAACACAGCACAACAGTCGCCCACTCGTTAGGAGCCTGCCGCTCCCACCAGCGAAGCATCAACCACCACCAAGCCAGCAGCGGTAGCAAATTGACGATCACCAACATGACAGGCACGACAAAGAACGGATCGCTCATCAAGGTGGCCCCGGTCACGGCCCGAATCGCGATGTAAACTCCGGTATAGAGCGTCGGCAGCAGCGGTGGCTTGCTGCTGTAGTAGTGCTGCTTGCCATCGATTCCTCGATGGCGAACAAGATCGATGGTGTACCACGTGCGACGGCGCGTGTTGGGATCGCGGATCTCGATCACATCGTCGATCTCGTACGATCCGGTCATCGCCAAGGCGGCGATCGTGCACCAGCGACTACGGTCATTAGCGCTAAAAAACGGTACTTCGCCCGTCGACGACTGGACCTGCACGATGCGAGTCAACTGGACCACGGCCGTTAACACCAAGATCAAACGGCAGAGCCATTTCACGGTTTGCCGCTGTTGGGGCGCTGGAGCACTACTCATGAAGCTCGATCATTGTCGCTGAGTTGCGGTGGCTTTTCATCGATCGTGGTCCCGCGTGGTTCGCTACGGGTATCCTTGGCGATACTGTAAGGCTGCCGCGATGGGCGATTCATGGCAGTGATTAGTTCGGCCAAGAATCCCATGGTGATCAGTTGCACGCCCAGCAGCAGCGCCACGATACAATAGTAGAAGATGGCTTTACTGTGCAAATGAACGTCTTGCATGGCGGTCAGCCGACTGATGACCCACAGGCTGGACAGCGCGAAGAGCCCCAGGAACCCCGCTCCGAAGGATGCCAGGCCGATAGTCCCCAGCAGGTGTTGTGGACGATTGCCATAGCCGGTCAAAAAATAGACTGTCAGCAGATCGAGAAAACCCTTCACGAAACGCTCCACGCCGTATTTTGAATATCCATGTTTGCGCGGATGATGCTGGATGACGATCTCGGCCACGCGAAAGCCCTTCGATGCGGCCAGCACGGGGACGAAACGATGCATCTCGCCGTAAAGCTGAACCTCCTTGAGCACTTGGTGACGATAGGCTTTCAATCCGCAGTTGTGGTCGTGCAAACGGACGCCGGTCAGCCAACTGATCATGCCGTTAAATAGACGGCTGGGGAGCACTTTGTGCCATGGGTCGTGCCTGACCTGTTTCCATCCCGAGACCACGTCGTAACCTTCGGACAGCTTGGCCAGCAGACGCGGTATCTCCTGCGGGTCGTCCTGCAGATCGGCGTCCATGGTGATGACGTAATCCCCTTCGACGCGTTCGAAGGCAGCCGCCAGCGCGGCAGCCTTGCCAAAATTGCGACGCAGTTTTAGACCGCGCACGTGAGGGAATTCTTGCGCCAGTCGCTCAATGACTCCCCATGATTGATCGGTCGAACCATCGTCGACCATCAGCACCGAGATGCGGTAGTGCTCCTGCGCGGCGACGGCATTGATCTGCGTCAACAGTTCAGGCAGGCTCTGCTCTTCGTTATATACGGGGATGACGATCGACAGCAGCATGGTGATTTTTACTTTGGCATCGACAAATTAAGTGTACCCAAGGGATTGTTTTTAGTGCCTCAATAACCTGACGACGAATAACAGGCCGACCATCAGCAACTCCGTCGCCAACCACACCACTCGCAGCCACACCGCACCGCACAGCGCGGCGGCTGGGCCCACTACCGGCGTGAGCACAATCGATAGCACCGCTTCACGCACGCCAGCACCACCGGGCAAGAGCGACACAAATCCCAAAACCACTGCCAGCGCGCACGCGCCACAGCAACTGAGCAGCAGTGCCAGCGGCGTGGTGTGCGATAAGTCGGCGATGGGCAAGCTGCGCAGTACGACCAGCAGGCTCAAGCCAAATGCGGTCCACGTCAGGCTCAGCAGCAGCCAACCGCGAATGAACAGTCTACCCTGAATTCGATCAGTCCAGGCGCGGAGTAGGGCGGGATCGACCCCACGCTGCAGTTTGGGTAGCAACCACCGCAGTATAGGCGGAAAAGTCGGAATAAAGGTAGCCGCCAGTAGACCAATCGAGAGCAGCGTGAGTCGCCAATCGATATTGAGCGCGATCATGCATAGCCCTGCCATGGCGCCCCCTACCGACATCATCGTTAGCGTCTCCATAAAGATGGTGATGGATGTAGCCATTTTTTTGATTCCCAGCGGCTCCAGCGCCGTTAGGCGGAGCACGATTACCATGGCTTTGCCCGGAAAATATTTGCCCAGATTGCCGTAGAAATAGGCCCATAGGATGGTCAATAAGTGGGTTGGCTGGTCGAGTGCCCGCAGGCATTGCCGCCAAAACAGGCTGCCGGGTAGCATGCCCAGGCCGTACAGCACGCTGGCTGCCAGCAATCCCAGCGGGTCGGCTTGCCAGAATCGCAGCGCACCACGTTCGGCCGCGTCCGCTTGCGACCCTAGAGCCTGCGACCGAAGTGCATCGCCGGACAGCTCTGCAACAGTCGCCTGCTGCCGCAACTCTTGCGCATCATCGGTCAGTTGGCTGCGATGAGCAGCGAGTTGCTCTGCGGATTTGCGGACGCTGCTACCCACGCCCCAGCCGACCACGGCTAGAATAGCTGCTTGAAATAGCCATTTGATCCAACGTTTGCGTGGCGTCATACTTGGTTCGCAGGCGGTAGTTTCTGCAGCTTTAAAAGCTGGCCATTGTACTGAGTTTCCACCTGCGTGCTACTTAGATGGGTGGTTGAGAGCATTTGTGAGCCTATTGGGCCAGGCTCAGAACACGGGCGACAAGCTGGAAGCTTATCCCACGGGGGATGACAAGCTGGAAGCTTATCCCGCGGGGGATGACAAGCTGGAA
>CAKQNH010000720.1 GCA_934255105.1 uncultured Pirellulaceae bacterium | reverse complement strand
GCCACCATGCAATCAATTGTGCCAGAAGCATAGTGAAAATCAAGTATTCGGTGACATGCCAGCCTTTCACGATCGTAAACCAAGAGATTCCCCAAAATAGTTGAAATCGCTGCATGGAGCCCTCCTCCACGCCCGTGACAGCGTGCACCGTCTCGAAGAATTCCGCTGGACGAATGACAAAGCAAGAAGTCACGAAGATCAACAATGCCCAAGCAGCGAACGGAACGACGTGTATCCAGTGTTTGAGCGGCATTCAGATCCCGATCACATCCTGTTCGGTGAGCCCCAAAGTCGAGCTAAGCAAATGTCGCTCAATTGGCGGAGTGGATAACGGCGTCGACCAAGCTGCGGAATGAATCGAAGATGGTCACTCGCTCGTCGATTCGGTCGCGCATCAGTATCGATTCATGCTCGAGGCGAACGATGGGACAATCATCGCCCTCAAACCGAGTTAAGTCGAAGCAGATTGGATCATAACAACTGTCCGGCGCAAGAGCAAACCGTACCAAGCCCACCGGGAGCAGAGCGTCGTTCAAGACTCGATCGGAGAACATGGCGTCTGCGAGCGACCTTAAATCGCCGGTCGGTGGATTGCTGAAAAGGCGGCAGACTCGCAGGTCGACGGCTAGCCAAGCAAAGGAGACAGCAAACGATTCGAACAAGCTCGGGAGCGGTCCAATGCGTCGGACCTGCTCTAAGTCGGTGCGCGGAATGGCCAGCTTCGTGGGGCTCCATTGAATGAAATTCCAGTCTTCCGAATCAATTCCGCTCAGCATGGACTGCGGCGGAGGTTCAGTATGCGAGCAATGTAGATCGTCGAGTCGCGCGAAGGACTGCGCAAAACGCTCAAGCAGATCGATATCAGCGTCAGGCTTCATCTGAGACTTATTGGCTAGCGACAGTACAGCGGCATTATTTTGAACGAGATCGCAGGGCTCGATCTACAGCATACGCTACCAAAATGACGAGCGACAGAACGAGCAGATGTGGCCAGGTAATGTTGTAAACTTCAGCCAGCATAGACATTCATCCGCACTTCATTCATCAATCAATCAGACTTTGCTGCGAGTTCGGTTGGCCAGGCAGCAGGCTCTCGACGCGACAAGCGCGTTGCCCAGTTCGCGACTAACATTAGCGTTTATCGATTAGCTCTTCGAGTCTTGCAATTGTCCAATTGCCCGACGTCGCAACTCGCGACCGTCACTTGTGTCGCCAGCGCCTCCGCTATTGGATCGACTCGGCCTTCACGTACAGATGCTTCGGCGCGGCCGCGTAGTACTTGAACATCGCCGGGCAAATCCAGCCTTCCATCGGTGGCTCGTTCGACCGTTACCGACCTTTGGGCGTTGCGGGGTGGCAGCATTTTCGTCAACCATAATGGTCACTACCGTTTACAGGGAAAGTGTAGATTGCGCGCTAACGTGGGCGTCGCTGGGGCTGATTGCCAGTGGATTGTTTAGCAAGTCAGCAGGTCAGTCAGACAGACTCGGCGGGCCTCCGGCCACGCTTGGTTCTGACCGCGAACACGACTTGCAACAGCTTGCAGACAATGGCACCCGACGCTCGAGCAGTTTAGCACGAGTCGACCCTGCGATGCAAGCAATTGGTGTCCCCTTCACCAGTCAGGAATTTGACAGGAAGATGGGTGACAGGAAGATGGATGAGCGCTACCTGCGGCGGCGTTCAGTGCCGTCGACGTCTTGGCCGAGGCACCCCATGAGCCCGATTGCAGCGCCACACATGCGCGTCGATCCGACAGTTTCGACAAGCGTGAGTTGAGCTTCGAATCAGAAACGATTCAAGCGGTCAGAACTTTGGAATTCACGCGGTCGCCGAGGATCGGCAATTCCGCAAAGTAAAGCACGCTCGGCGGCTCGCGTGCAATTCACGGGTATGCCTGGCATGCCGACTAACTTGTGGGGTGCAAGTCCCCTGTACGAGAACGAGACCCTTTTGGAGAGACAGTATACCAAATGTAAATCTAAGAGGAGCAAGTACTAGATGAGGGCGGGCACCGACGCGTAGCGTTGGTCGGCACAACGGCGACCGACCGTGGGAAAGAAGCCCGCGAAGGTGTGCGTAAACGCTGGGTTTGTTATGGGCTGTGATTATTTCACAATAGGCACCAATCGCCACCCAGACGCCTTCTCATCAAAGCTGCGAGGCTACGAACAGAAACTTGATATAAGGCCGGTCCGGTCAGGTGAGTCAGCCCATCATGAGCGAAACCATCTCGTTCGATCGGATTGGTAAATCAAGAGCTTGTGCAGTGAAAGTGAGTCGATTTATCCAGGGAAGACTGCATACCTTGGTCCGGTAGTAGAGCTTGCTCGAAAGCCGGATGGGGCTTGGGAAACCTTGCCTTCGTATGCAGTTTGCAGCAGAGGTCGTAGTACTGATCCGTTGACACCAACAACGGCAGAAAGGACCAAACCATAAAGAATACCTAACGTGCTCGACCGCCTGATACAACAAGCAAACGTGCAAGTCTTAACGCCGATATTCGACCCGACATTTTCGGAATCGAGCTTCGGCTTTCGCCCTAAACGATCCGCCCATGGAGCTGCCAAACAGGTGCAACGGATCATTCGGCAAGGTCACGCTTACTGCGTTGATGTGGACCTCTCGAAATTTTTCGACCGTGTCGGGCACGACCTACTGATGAGCCGCGTGAGCCGCAAGGTTCACGACCGACGTTTGCTTAGATTGATCGGACGCTAATTGCGCGCGGGCGTGATGGTTGAGAGTGTATTGCAACCGACCGAAGAGGTGGCGCCGCAAGGTGGTCCACTCTCACCCTTGCTGAGCAATGTCCTGCTGGACGACTTGGACAAGCATCGCATCAAAGAGCTCACAGGCCGCAGCCGTGGGATATCGATGGAGCGCCGCTTGACCGACCTCAATCGCTACGTGCGAGGTTGGGTAGGTTACTTCGGTCTGGCCCGCCAGTTCGAGGACATCGCCAACTTAGACGGCTGGATTCGCCGCCGCATACGGATGTGCTACTGGAAACAGTGGCGCTATCCCCGTACGAAGGTGAAGAACCTGG
>CAKQNH010000719.1 GCA_934255105.1 uncultured Pirellulaceae bacterium | reverse complement strand
AACGCGACTCGCGGAACGCGCTACAGCTCAAAATCTACCGCTGATCATTATCAGCGGTTCGGGCGGAGGTGCCCGCATGCACGAGGGGATCCTGTCGTTGATGCAAATGGCCAAGGTCTCGGCTGCATTGGCGCGGTACAACGCTGCGGGCGGACTGTACATCTCCGTCTTGACCAACCCCACAATGGGTGGCGTGGCCGCTAGCTTTGCTTCCCTAGGAGATTTGATCTTTGCAGAACCCAAAGCGCTGATTGGCTTTGCGGGGCCGCGGACTATCAAGGCAACCATCAAAATCGAATTGCCCGAAGGATTTCAAACCAGCGAATTTCTGCTTGAACACGGTTACATCGATCGCATCGTTGATCGCAGTCGATTAAAGAACGAAATCGCGCGGGCGATTGACTATTGCGGCAAGTAAACGATCGAAGGCTATAAGTAAATCAACGCTATGGGATTCCTTGAATGGTTCGGTCTCGGCTCCAAGTCGCAAGATTCCAAGGGGGAGGGGGGTGCTCAAAAGTCGCTCAAATCGACGCGTCGCGTCGACATCGACGAGCGGTTTGAACGCTTGCGAACCGCCGTCAGCGGTACGATGAGCAAGTTCTTTGCGGCCCGCGATCGCGAGAGCGACGAGGTGGTAGGGCTGAAATTGTGCGATTTGGAAAAGTTCAATTTCTTTGAAAGCCGTTTCAAAGGATTGAATAAACCCTCTGAGGGAGAGATCTCCGCGCAGATGGTACACCCCAACATCATCCGCACGCTCGAGTACGGTTTGTCGACAAAAAACGAACCATATTTAGTGATGGAGTTCATCGACGGCCCAGGATTAAACGTGCTCATCCATGCGCGCGACGAAGAGCGGCTGAGCGGCAGGCGGATGAACTTGATCCACCAAATGGCCGACGCTTTGAACTATGTGCATCAGAAAGGCTTCATCCACCGCGATATCTGTCCACGCAACTTTATCTGTACGGCCGACATGGAGACGATCAAACTGATCGATTTCGGTTTGACCGTACCGGCCACCGAGGCTTTCACTCGGCCAGGCAACCGCACCGGTACGCCGCTGTATATGGCTCCCGAAATCGTCCGTCGCCGCGCTACGGATCAACGTCTAGATATTTTCGCCTTCGGTGTGTCTATCTACCAGTTATTGACGTTTGAACTGCCTTGGCCCGTCGGCGATGCCAGCGCGCTGGCGGCGATGAGCCATGATACGGCCAGCGCCAAGCACATCCTCGAATACCGGCCCGAACTCAATAAGAATTTGGCTGCAGCCGTCATGCAGTGCATCCAGTCGAACCCGCAAGATCGCATTCAGAGCATGGAGCAAGTCGTCAAGACGCTGCGGGCCATCCGATCTGAAACGGCCTAAGTCCACCAGCAGACGCGGCTCAAAACGGCCAGAAGATCGGGATCAATACGATAGCGATGACGCCTAACATGAAATTAAGTGGCGCACCAATTCGCAAGAAGTCTACAAAGCGATAGCCTCCTGGACCGTAAACCATCATATTCGTCTGGTAGCCAATCGGTGTCATGAAGCTCGCCGAGGCGGCAAGGGCCAGGGCAAAAATGAAGGGGCGAGAATCCGACGAATAGAGTTTGGCCGTTTCGACGCAGATCGGAAACATTAGCACGGCTGCAGCGTTATTGGTGATCAGCTCCGTAATAATCGAACCGAAGGCGTAGATCACGATCAAGCCAGCGATGGGCCCCCAGGCCGACGTCGAATCGACGACAGCTTGAGCTAGGAAGGTGGCCGCTCCCGAATTTTGCAGCGCTGTGCCGACTCCAAACGATGCGGCAATCGTGATCAAAACTTGCCATTCAATACTCTGCCGCGCATCGTTGGCCGACAGGCACCCCAGGCCGATCATCAATGTGGCGGTCAGCGCGGCGGCGATCACGATCGGTACTAAGCCACTGGTCATGAGCACCATCAAAAGCAAAAACAGCCCCACGGCTAACCAACCTCGATTGCGTCGGATGGGCCGCCACTGATCGACCTGGCTGACCAAATAGAAGTCAGACGAGTCGTGTCGATGGACGCGTAGGAAATTCGGCGGGGTTTGCAATAGCAGCGTGTCGCCGGCGCGTAGTTCGATATCGCCAATCTTTTGTTTAACGCGTTCTCCCAAGCGGTGTACGGCCACTACCGCCGCACCATACACTGTGCGGAAATCCGCATCCCGGATGCGTTTGCCATTGAGCGATGAACTCTGCGAGATGACCGCTTCCACCATCCGCCGCTCGCTGCTCGTGCGATTGGATAGTTCTGCCTCGGTATCGTCGATAGTAACTAAACCAGGAATTCTCTCCAATTCGATAATGCTACTGACGATGCCGGTGAACAGCAAGCGATCGTGCGTTTGGAGTAGATCATCGGGACGCACCGGTGCAATGATTTGCCCCTCGCGTTCGATTTCGATCAGGAACAGTCCCGGCAGTTGCCGCAGGCCCGCCCGCTCCACGCTCTGGCCACTCAGGCGGCAACCGGGTTGAATGCGCATGGCTACCAAGTAGTCGCGGCGTGTCTCCTGCAGTTGCTCCATCAGGTCCTTGCGTTCGGGCAGCAAGTAGCGACCCACCAGAATCAGGAACAACGTACCCACGATGGCATAAGGCACGCCCACTTTGCCAATCTCCCAAAATCCCATAGCGGGCATACCTGCGTCGATCATCAGTCCGCTGATCACCAGGTTGGTCGAGGTTCCGATGACCGTGCACGTGCCACCGAGAATTGTCAGGAACGACAGCGGGATCAACAGTTTTGACGGTGCCACACGCCAGCGACGGCACCAGTCGATCACCACCGGGATGAACATGGCTACGATCGGCGTGTTGTTCAGTAACGCCGACATGGGGACGACGAAAAAAGACAAACGCACCAACGCACCGCGCTCGGTTTGCGTTTTGCCCAGCACATGGTGGCCGACATAATCCAGCACGCCGGTCTCGCGCAGTGCGGCTACCACTACGAACAAAAAGGCCACGGTCAACATTCCGGCGTTGGCGAACCCAGCAAAGGCTTGCTCGGGGGTGATGATGCC
>CAKQNH010000718.1 GCA_934255105.1 uncultured Pirellulaceae bacterium | reverse complement strand
CGTGTTTACAAAATGATGGGTACAAAATAATGTTCAGAACCGCTGGCTGGGCAGCAAAACGCTTGGCACATGAGCACGCTCTCGGGCCAACCGGTCCGGCCACACTTCCATGCGCAGCATCATTTTGTACTCATTATTTTGTTAGCCTCTAAGGGTACTGCCGTCTTCTTGCATAACGAAGCTGTACCAATTTGCTAAATGAAACACCCTGACTTTTGTTTGTTTAGTTCGAATCGCTTAATGGCACGAGCGGCGCGTTTGTTGGCAGGTCGAGATTGGTTGCCCCAATCCAACCGAATCGATGCGACCATTTCCACATCAGGCAAATCCACCCAGACATCCCAAAGCACCACCGATTCGTCAGGCCACCCGACCCCTCTTCCCGAGTACAGGGCGAGGGGAGCTAGGATGGCGGAGGGGTTCTCCCCGAGTACAGGGTGAGGGGAGGCGAGGATGATGGAGGGATGGCTGCTAAGTTGAAAAAGCAATGGCTAGAGTTTGCCTTCGATGGCGGGGATCAACTTTTCCATGTCGCCGGAGTAATAGCCATCGAGCACTTTAAATATTTTGCCTTCGCGGTCGATGAGCAGCGTGGTGGGATAGCCCATGGAACCATTGGGAAGAATCATCGCGATCTGCTGCCGCGTCATGGCGGTTGGGTCGCTGTAAGTTGGCATGGTCGCACTATGTGCCGACATGAACGCGACGGTCTCGTCATGCAGCGTTTGAAGGTCATATTCTGGGCCACTTGAGCAGGAGACCGACACGATGGCGACCTCAGGATTGTCCGCGAACCGGTTCGCCAACTTGGTGAATTCGGGGAATTCCTTTTGACACGGTGGGCACCATGTTCCCCAAAAGTGCAGCACGGTCACTTTGCCCTGCAACTCAGCGAGAGAAATGGGTGGCGTCCCTTCGGTCAAGGGATACAAGTCGAGTTGCGGTAGAGCTCTGCCGATGGTGACTATCGGAGTAGGGCGACCGATCCAGGCCAGAAACAGAATCCCGGCCAACATAATTAGACCAAAAATCAGGATATTCAAATTCGACGAGGGCTGCGTTTGGCGAGCAGTCGATGAGGGCGTTTCGGCAGGTGAGCTAGGCTCGACGGGGGAACCAGTGCCGGGATCGATGGAGGACATGGGGCAATGTACCGTGTGTTAATTGTGCGAGTCGTCTAATATCGCAACTTGGGCGAATGATTCGATCTGCTCGATGGGAAAGTCGGCCGGCAATGCGGCATTGCCCGGGCGAAGGCTAGCGCGAGTTTGCATTCCTGCGGCAGCGGCGGCTTGTAGTTCAGCCGCGATGTCGCTGATAAACAAAACCTGTGCGGGACGCAGCCCCCAATCGTCGGCGATGCGCGAATAGCTGTCGCGTTCTTTCTTGCCGCCGATCGTCGTGTCGTAGTGTCCCGAGAAAAGCGACAGACAGCCTCCATGGCCGTCGATGTGGCCAAAGAATAATTTCTGGGCTGCGATGCTGCCCGACGAGTAGATGCGCACGTCGATGCCCGCAGCGCGCCAGCGGCGAATCGCAGGTAGGACATCGGGATAGACGTGCGCCCGCAATTCGCCCGAATGAAATCCGTCATGCCAGATCAGCCCTTGCAGCGCCTTCAGTCCGGTGGCTTTGACGTCGTCGCTCATCAGTCTGCGAACCTCGTCGCCAACCAGTTGCTGAGCGAATTGTCGCGTGTCGACATCTGCATTGGCCGCGACTTGTGCAGCGCACCACTGATCCAGCGAGGAGTGTCCGGCGTCCACAGCCAGTTGTTGACAAGTCGCCCGAACATCGTCGCGATCCCAGTGATCGTGCAGGAATTGATCGAGTCGCTGCAGCACATAGGGGAACATCACATCGTGTACAAATGAGATGCTAGACGTCGTCCCTTCAATGTCGAGCAAGACACCGCGCACGGCTGTAGTCGAAGTCGAGTCATGAGCTGTGCCAGCGGCCATAGGATTGCGTCAGTTGCGAAAGCGGGCGAGTGTTAAAGTTTGTGAGGTAGATCGATTTCGTTCTGGCCGGGCACATAGTCGGGGCCGAAGCACAGCGGTTGGTAGCGCTCGTGAACGCCAGTGGCAATATATTCAGGAGTCCAGCCGCCGGGATCTTGGAACAAACGAATGCAGCGGATGGCGCGGTCATCGCACAGATTAAACCAGTGCTTGGTGCCGCAGGGAACATTGATCAGATCCCCGGATTCGACTTCCACAGCAAACACTGGACCTTGCTCTGGGTGGATATGAAATAAACCGCGGCCAGCGACGGTAAAGCGGACTTCATCTTCGGAGTGCGTGTGCTCTTTGTCGAATTTGGCCAGCATGGCGTCCAAGTTGGGTGTCTGATCGTCGACGTTGATTACATCTGCGGTAACAAATTGGCCGCGCTGCTTGAGCGATTCAATCTCAGGAGCGAACTCGTCCAAGATCTGCTGGTTGCTGGCATCGGCCGATAAGCGACCTTCGACGGGCCAGTGCTCGTACCAAATTCCGTGAGGCTCGAGGAATTGCCGAATTTCTTCTACGTCCGATAAAGTACGATTTTCGTCGGCGATAATCACACGGGCCATGCTGGAACCCCTTTGGGGAGGTAGTTAAGGGAATAGGTCGCTGGATATTCAGCCATCAAGTTAAGCCGAAAAGCAGCGTTTGGCAACTGCTTCGACGCATGCCAGCTAGGGAAAGTCGAGCTATCGCTCTTCGGGTAGTAAAACAACTACGACGGTGGTGGCTGGAGCACACGGATGGACAGCTTTCAGTCGGGCTTGTAGGAGTCAGCGTGGACTTAAGCAGCCTGTACCGCTGCTATTGTTGAAGTGTAGTCTTAAGCTGGGCTCCAACCGTGCGCGTGAAGCGGCTAAAGCCTGGGCTCCAACCGTGCGCGTGAGGCGGCTAAAGCCTGGACTCCAACCGTGCGCGTGAGGCGGCTAAAGCCTGGACTCCAATCGTGCGCGTGAGGCGGCTAAAGCCTGGACTCCAACAGTGCGCGTGAGGCGGCTAAAGCCTGGACTCCAATCGTGCGCGTGAGGCGGCTAAAGCCTGGACTCCAACCG
>CAKQNH010000717.1 GCA_934255105.1 uncultured Pirellulaceae bacterium | reverse complement strand
CTGCGCTGCTACTGATGGCATGGGCTCTGCGTCTACCCTATCCACTGACCATCGAAGCCGAGGGGTCTTATGAACCTGTGATCTCGCGGGCTATCTATGCAGCCGACGATGGCTTTGTCGAAGAATTGCTGGTCGAAGATGGCGAAGCTGTCGCCGCCGGAGATCCGTTGGTGCGTCTGCGCGCGCCTACGTTGGAATTGCGTATCGAGCAAGTCAGCGGAGAATTGCGAGGGGTGGCCGAAGAGTCTAGCGGTATCCGAATTGCAATCAATCAACTCGATCCCGATGCGGCTGAAGCGCTGAGTAACCAAAGTCGCTTGGCCAGTAAAATCATCGAATTGGAAACGAAGCATGAGTATCTAGAACGACAACTCGAGATGCTGCACACTCAACGCGAAAGTCTCCTGCTGCGGGCACCGATCGACGGCACCGTCGTGGCCAGGGATCTGCAACGCCACTTGGCAGCGCGTCCAGTGCGTCGTGGCGATACGCTGTTTTCGATCGTCGATCTGGCGGGGCCTTGGCAGATTCGTGTGCAGGTGGCCGATCGCGATGCTGGTTACCTACGTGCGCACTACGCCTCATACCCGACGGCCGATGTCGCTGACGCAGCAGCCAGTGCACGGCGAACGAGCGACTCGTCCATAACGTTCACATTGACTAGCAAGCCTGCCGAACGCTGGTCGGCACAGGTGCGTCAGATCGCCGAACATGTCGAGAACCGCCATGGGCAAGGCTGCTACGTCGACGTCCGCGCAGACGTTGACGCGGGGCAGCAAGCAGGTACTCACGCGGGGGCGGGAGTCCATGCTTTTTTTGGCTGCGGTAGCCAACCTGTGTGGTTCGTGTGGTCTCGACCGTTGCTCGAAGCAGCGCAGCGCAAGTTTTGGTTTAGGAATCCGACCCATGAATGAATCTATCGTTGTCGCCCAACGCTCTGCGAAAGTAGCGCAAGCAATCGCTTGCGCGCTGGCCATCTTTGCATTGGCTCCATTGCTTTGCGCCTCACTCTATGCGCAGGGGAACGACCAAGATGCCGCGGCCACAGGCAGCGCCAGCGAAGCACAGTCCTCAGCTACGTCCCCGTCGGTAGGACCAAGCATTGCCCCGCCTGACTCGCCCGCAGACGCGCTGGAGCTGCATGGAGCCATTCTCAAGACCATCGACGCTACTACTCTAGCCGCGCAAGTTGCTGGCCCCATCAAGGAACTGTTGGTCAAAGAGGGAGATATCGTCACTTGTGGCCAATCGCTAGGGAGCATCCATGATGAAGCGCTACGACTGGAGCTGGAACAAACAGAGCAATAACATCAATCAACGCCTGGCTGAAAAAAGCCAGCAGGTTGCCAGTACCGAATACCAACGCGCCTTGGGGGCTAATGCCCGAGTCGCAGACACCTACCCAATTAACGAAATTGACCGGCTCAGGCTGATCGCGGATCGAGCTGAGTTGGAAGTGGAGCGAGCGGCCTATGAACAGGAGCTAGCGGCCTTCGATGTCACGTTGGCCAAAGGCAGTTACCGTCAAGCGTATGAGCGTTATACGCGACACCAGCTATTAGCGCCAGCCGGGGGCGTTGTCGTGTCGCTCGAAAAACGCGCCGGCGAATGGGTCGAACCTGGAACCGATCTTTTGCGCATTGTGCGAATCGACCAGCTCCGCGTCGAAGGCTTCATTCCCGCCGATCAGGCTCATCCGCACTTGGTCGGCCAGACTGCTCGCGTCGCTTTGGTAGGCGAGGCCGAAGACCAATGGTGGCCTGGAAAGGTAGTGTTTGTCAGTCCCGATGCCAATCCGGTCAACTCGCAAGTGCGCGTGTTCATCGAAGTTGGCAATGAAGCAGCGACCTTGCGCCCCGGCCTGCGCGTTAGGGCTACCATCGACCGCAAACCAGACGCGGACAGGCTGTGAATTTATAGGATTGCGAGGCCTCATTGGTAGCGGAAGTCGCCAAGACTCTCGGCCAAGGGGGCTACCGAAACTCTTGGCGCGTTCCGCTACGCAAAAATTTACAGCCTCGGGGCGTTAGCGGAATTGCATTTGAGTTGTAGTGTGCATTCACAAAGATGTTTTACTCACAAGCCCGGTTTTTATCAGTCGACGACACGCCTGCCATGCAATCCATCCTCGCGCTTCAAACGGCTACTCAGGGAATCGATGTCGATCAATCGGGGCCGCAACTACGCGCCGATTTGGAATGGAGTCACCACGGCGACCAAGCTCGCTGGATTGCTCACGATCCTTTGAGTTTTCAATTCTACAGCTTCAATGAACTCGAACGCAGCGCTACCCGCCTGATGAATGGTCGGCTAACCACCAATGCGATTGCGGAACAGCTAACTCGCACGTACCCGGCATTGGCCATCGACGGGCCATGGGTGGCCGGCTTGGCGGCCCGTCTGCGGCTGAATCACCTGCTGCATGTGCGCACGCAATTCGATCTGCGACAGGCAGTTCGCGCGCAGGTCCAACGCCAGATGCCGGGTTGGTTCGCGCAGTTGCTCAGTCCATTGGCGATACGCGTACCTCTGTTTACTCCCACGCCGCTGTTGAATGCGCTCAGCCCGCTGGCTTGGCTGCTGTTTCATCCGTGGCTGCTATGTGCGTGGTTGGTTGCCGGATGTGTCCTCGGTTTCTTTGTACTGCGCGAAGTGTTAATTGCTGGTCTGGCCGCATCGCTCGACTGGCATTGGCTGCGCGGTGACAGTTGGTGGTTGCTGTTGGTGAGCTATCTGGTCGCCAAATCTTTACATGAACTCGGGCATGGTCTGGCCAGCGTGCGTTTCGGTGCGCGGTGTCGCGAGTTGGGAGTTTTATTTCTGTGCTTAGCTCCCTGTTTGTACTGCGATACCAGCGATTCATGGAAGCTGTCTTCGAAGTGGCAGCGGGCAACGATAGCGGGGGCTGGTATCGCGGTCGAGTGGATGTTGGCGACTCTAGCGGCGGCCGTCTGGTTGTTGACTCAGCAGGGAACACTGCACTCAGTCGCAGCTAGCATGATGATCGTCTGTTCGGTGGGAACGCTATTGATCAACTCCAACCCTCTGCTCAAGTACGACGGATACTATC
>CAKQNH010000716.1 GCA_934255105.1 uncultured Pirellulaceae bacterium | reverse complement strand
GCAGCCTACGATTGTCCCCTTGGTCGAGGGTGCCGACGGCGAGCAAACCCGACCACTGCCGCGCTATCCACTGACCGAAGGGCTCAAGCAGCCGGCCGTCCGCGGCATGATGCGTGAGGTGGCTAGGCCATTGATCGCGCAGATCGATGAAGTACTGCCCGATTCGTTGCGCGCGCGGCTGCAGGTCGCCGACGTGCATCGCGCGCTGCACGACATCCACTTCCCAGAAAACATGGAAGCCGCCCTGGCCGCTCAGCGGCGGTTCAAGACTCAGGAACTGCTAGTTCTGCAGTTGGCCATCACGCTGCAGCGTCAACAGCGCGAGCAGTCGGCCCGCGCACCGCAGTGTGAACCCTCGGGCAAGATCCACGCGCGCATCCTCAATCGCCTGCGCCATACGCTGACCGGCGACCAGCTCGCGGCGGTGGCCGAAATCGGCTCGGACATGGCCCGCGAATGCCCCATGAACCGACTGCTACAAGGTGACGTGGGGAGCGGTAAAACCCTAGTCGCACAGTATGCCATGCTGTTGTGTGCGGCCTATGGTCATCAAGCTGCCCTGATGGCACCCACCGAAGTGCTGGCCCGCCAACATTCGAATCACCTACAAAGCAGTTTGGCCTCCAGTCGTCTGCGCGTCGCCCTGTTGACCGGCAGCATGAGCCGCCGCGAACGCAGCGAGGTGAGCGAAGCTCTGGCCGCTGGCGAAATCGATCTGCTGGTCGGCACCCAAGCCCTACTTTCCGACGCGGTGCAATTCAAGGATCTGGGGCTGGTGATCGTCGATGAACAGCACAAGTTCGGTGTAGTGCAGCGCGCCAAACTACGGACGGAAGCGCAGCAGCCGCACTACCTAGTGCTAAGCGCTACGCCCATCCCACGAACGATCGCCATGACCGCCTTTGGAGATCTAGACGTTTCGACTATTCGTGAGAAGCCGCCGGGCCGCGCGCCGGTCAACACCTATATATCCACTCCGGACAATCTGCCCGCTTGGTGGGATTTTGTCGATCGCCAGGTCTCCACCGGTCGCCAGGCCTACGTAATCGCGCCGCGTGTAGCGGAAGTGGAAGCCAGCGATGCGGCGAGTGCTGAGGGAATCTACCAAACGCTGCGCGAGGGCGTTTTGCGCCATCGTTCAGTCGGGCTGCTGCATGGCCGACTGGACAGCGCAGACAAAGAAGCTGTGCTGGGCCAATTCGCCAGCGGCGAATTGGAAGTCCTGGTGGCCACGACAGTTGTGGAAGTGGGCATCGACGTTCCCAATGCTACGCTGATGACCATCCTGGACGCCGACAAGCTGGGGTTGTCTCAGTTGCATCAACTGCGCGGCCGCGTGTCGCGTGGTTCCCACAGCGGATTTGTATGCGCGGTAGCCTCCGCGGCTAGCCAAGCGGCAGACAACCAGCGCTTGCAAGCTTTTGCCAAGAGCAATGATGGATTTGAACTAGCTGAGATGGATCTGGCGATGCGTGGACCAGGCGATTTGTTGGGTACGTCTCAGAGCGGGCTGCCGACACTGCGCATCGCCAATCTTGTCGACGATGCTCCGCTGCTCGCCCTGGCGCGCGAAGTGGCCCGAGAGCTACTGCGCGATGATCCGCAGTTGGCCGCTCCCGAATTCGACCGACTCCGACGCCAGACGGTCGTGCGTTATGGCGATTCGATGCAGTTGAGCGATGTAGGCTAACTTTCCAGAGAATCTAGCCCTAGCTCTTCGGCAGGGCGGTCGAGCAGGCTGCCGCCGAAGGTGCTGTTAGCGTCGTTGCCATCGAGTACCTTGCCATCGAGTTCGCTGCCATCTGCTGCCGGAGCCTGCTGAGCCGTGGCCATAGTCCCGGCTAACAGCGCGGTCAGGTCCGTCAGCGGCTCTTCGGTTGCGCGGACGATCAAATTGCGTTGATGGACCGCCAATACTCGCACATGCGAGCCGGCTTCGATAAAGCCGCTTTCCGCCAATGCGTTGAATCGCCGGTAACCCACGCGCACTTGGCCGCTCGGCAAGAAAGCCGCCTCAGCCAACATCACATGGCCGACCAACTCCTGAAGCAGATTGTCTTCTTGATTCACAGCCACAGGCTCTGCGACTGGCGGCTTGAGAATGATCAGCCTTCCTAGAGGTGTATGCGGCCAAACCTTAATCGCTACAAATACGAAGATTGGTACCGACCCGATGACCAGAGTCAACATTCCCATCCCTATGCCGTGGCTCGATCGAAAGCCAAACAAGACCGCCGCCAGCGCGGCCAGCAGACTCAGGACCAACAGCATTCCGCCACTGGGAACGAATATATCGACTATAGCCAAAGCCACTGCGGCTAAGTACAGCAGCAGAGCCAAAAAGAGTGGGTCCATGGATGAAGCTCAAACAGAATGGATAAAAGAGGTAGGCGTCCTTGGGAAAGTTAGTGTCAAATCGCGAAAAGCGGCTCAAAATAGTGTCCGACAGTGTTGCCGCTGTGACTCCCCTGGGCGGAAAAGCCATTTGCTTCTAAAACTGTGGTTGGCATGAATCCTTGAATTGCAGATCAAGAGGGTCCAGTCGTGCACCCCCTATGAATTTATACCAGCTCGCAGCCCAAGCGAATGGGCACCCCCAAAGATCGCCCTCATGCAGAGCGATTGATATAGAGCAATTGAGCTATCGGAGAACCAAGTGCGAATTTTGCTGACGAACGACGATGGAGTCTATGCGCCTGGCCTAGCTGCCCTGCGCGAAGGCCTGCGGCCTCTGGGGGACGTGCGACTGATTGCACCCGCCACGGAACAGAGCGGCGTGGGACATTCCATCACCTTCCTAGAGCCGCTGGTCTGCAAACAGCTCTACCATGGCGGACAACTGATTGGCACGGCGGTCGAAGGGAGTCCCGCAGATTGCGTCAAATTGGGAGTCTCCGTGCTCATCGATGGTCCCATTGATATGGTCGTCAGTGGAATCAATGGGGGACTGAACGCGGGCATTAACGTCCTTTACTCGGGAACGGTCGCGGCGGCTATTGAAGGGGCGTTCTTTCGGCTCAACAGCTTCGCCGTCTCGCTAGAGTACGATCCGCAAGCCGACTTTGACTCGGCGGCTCGCATTG
>CAKQNH010000715.1 GCA_934255105.1 uncultured Pirellulaceae bacterium | reverse complement strand
ATGTGGCGATACCCTTTGTGGAACCGCTAAACTCTAGCACACGTTTCGTGACACACCTTCAGTTTCGGCAATACACCTTCTAGCCTCCTGCGTTTCTGATCAGTATAGCGTCCGGTTGTACTGCCATCCAGCGACACATTGACTTGCAAGGCAAAACAAATACAAGCTAAGTAGACACTGTGGACAGAGTACATTACTGGGTGATTCCAGGCACCGCAGCGAATAACTGTGGCCCGCAGGGTCGCTTTCACACTCGAAGTTGCAGAGTTTTTTGCGCCTTAGCGCTTTTGTGTGAGGACACACGCGGATGATGCTGGCTAAAACCGACGCGGAGCGTCGGGCCACATTGAACTTAGCTGCGGAGAGTTAAGCCTAAGGGGAGCGCTTCGCCGAGTACCTGCGTGGCTTCTTCGTGAGCTAGATTGCCACCGTCACGCACGAGCGCGATGGCGTGAAGCGGCGGGACGGGCATGCTTTCGAGCCGAGCGAGAACCGACTGGCGAACCGATTCCGAAATGTCGCGGTAGCGATCGGCAACTCGCCGCGCACAGAGCATCAACGCCAAACTCAATTCTGACGGCGCCTGCCGCAGACCGATCAACGTCCGCAACCACTGCTCGACGCGCTGACTGTCGACCACACAGTTCAACGGACCATAGGTAGGCAAGCGATTGCCTAACCTCGCCAAGGTCCATAACGCAGCACCGTGGCTAGCAGACCACTTTCTAATCGACAGCAGTTCAACTAGCCAATTGCCGAGTTGCGTCTTCTCGTCTTTGGGAAGCAATTCCAACGAGCCGACCAAACGCAGAAGTTCGACCAACTCCTGAGGATTAAGCGGCACGCTACCTTTACTGCGGCGCTGCGGATCGAGGACCGAGCGCAAGGGGCCGGCGACTTGCTGATAGACGGTCAATTGCTGCCCGGCCGTAAAGCCACCAGCGATGCGACGCCACAATACCAACGCCTCGTTGCGCGAGCTGATGGCGGCAAAGCAGAGCTTGCCATGTACGCTGCGCCACGTCTGCGCGACTCGCCAGTCGTCGGCGGCCAGGCCGTAGCCAGGTCTAAGCGTGTAGCCCAGCAGATTCAACCAGCGCGCTTCATGGGCGGGGCTCAGTCGCCGGCCAGCCTGCAATTCCATCAAGCTGCTCCACATGCCACGCAGCAAGTGCGGTGGCCATTCGGCCATTCGCAGCGACAGCGCCTCGGACAAAGCCGCCTTTAGCTTGGCGGGTTTGATCGATGCCTGCTCTCCAAACGTGTCGACTAAAACTAGATGTGCCGTGCGAATTAATTCCTCGTCGACAATACCAGCTTGACTGGCTGTCGCTTCTTGCGAGGTGTGATCGGTCTGAGTGCTTCCGCGGACGTCGAACTCCAATTTCCAGCGCTGCTCTGAATCGACGGCACGGCAGTAAACCTGCAACGTGCCTATCTGAGTCAACTCAGTTTCCACTACGACCGGCAAGGAGACTTGCTTGCGACTGCCACTCTGTTCAATCACAGTGCGAAACGGGGGTAGGTAAGTGAAGTGCTCCTCTTCAATCGCGACGTTTTGTCCCACGCGATCCGATAGGCGAGTGGTCGAGTACAGAATGGGGAACTGGACCGGCTGGCCAATAGCTAGTTCCATTTCCTGATCGCTCAGGCGGAATTTGTCTCCGGGAGACGCAGAGCCAGGCACGATGCACATAGCTGTCGGCGGATCGTTGCTGGTCTGCATGTAATAAGAACAAGCCAGCTTAGCTTCGATCTCGACACCTGTTCCGCGGCGAACCTGACCAAAGTAGGCCGCGCCACGGGCCACGGCCAAATCGAGCCGTTCGCCATCCAGCACGCCCGGCGTCCATGGCTCTGGCACATCGGAGCGACCGGCAAACCAGGCAGCGATCGTCGATATAAGCCGCTGGCGCAATTGCGGGCTGGCCATCACCCCGCCATTGAACAGCAGCCAATCGGGTCGTGCGGCGGCGAGCTCGACTGGTTCTTTAAGTGCTCCCTCCGACGCAGACGCGGGCCCCTGCGTCGCATGAACTTCGTCCGTGACACAGGGCTGATCGTCGCGACCATCCCAGCGATGGTTCCACAGAAAGGCGGCCAAGTGTTTGGTGATAGCCGGGTCGCGAGCGAAAGGCAGGCCGAACTCTTGAAAACCGGTCTGCTGTGCATCGGGACGATCGGCCAATCCGCAGACCGGGAAGAAGCCATCGACGACACAGTCGCTGACCTCATTACGGCTAATCTCTACCTGCCGCCCAGAGGCGATCAGGCGCGATCCGCTTCCCGGTAAATGTAGCGTGGTGGCTTCGGGTGGCTCCAGCCCCAGCAGCGTCTCCTTGGCCGCGCGACAAGCTTGACGCAGCGCATCCCAACTGCGGCTAGACAATCTGCTGTCTGCGACGGTGCCGGCTGGCGCATCCTGCGCGACCAGCTTCTGCTCGGCCAGCCTCGCCAGGGCTAGGTCGATATTGTCGCCCCCTAAAATCAAATGCTGCCCCACGGCCACGCGATGCAGCGAGAGTTTTGCGCGGTGCTCAGCGGCGATGGTTTCTGTGGTGGCTTGGTCTGCCGTGTCGGCGCTAGTGGTGGCGTCCGCTGAGGAAGTAGAAGCGGCGCGGACGCGAATGAGCGTGAAGTCGGTAGTGCCGCCGCCTATGTCTACGACCAAGATGGTTTGCCCGGGGGCGAGCTGTTGCTCCCAGCCGTCCGCGTGGCGCGCTAGCCAAGCGTAGCAGGCCGCCTGCGGTTCCTCGATCGGCAGAATGCGTTTCAGTCCAGCTTGAGCCGCAGCTTCGATCGTCAGTTGCCGCGCGACTTGATCAAACGATGCCGGCAGCGTCAATACGATGTCTTGCTCTGCTAATGGCTCCGTAGGATGTTCGCGATCCCATGCGCGGGCGATGTGGGCCAGCAATTCCGCGCTGGCACTCACCGGGGAAATGCGCTCGACATCCTCTTCGTTTTGCCACGGCAGAATGGGAGCTCGACGATCGACGCCGTCATGGCACAACCAGCTCTTGGCCGAAGCGATCTGCCTGCCCGGCAATTGCAGACCGCGATCTCGGGCCAAGCTCCCAGCGATACGCG
>CAKQNH010000714.1 GCA_934255105.1 uncultured Pirellulaceae bacterium | reverse complement strand
GATCGGCGGAGCGATCAGCGACTGTCTGGCATCTGATCGGCGGAGCGATCAGCGACTGTCTGGCATCTGATCGGCGGAGCGATCAACGACTATCTGGTATGTATGTGAACAGGTATTTTTAGCGTTCCTCTGGTATACTGGCACTCGTCCCGCCATTCTAAACCATCCACCAACACGCTGTGGCCCTAGCGTGCCCAACCTTAGTGTGTCCGACTTCCCACCTCGCAAAGATCACTGACCATGAATCGTATAGCCGCGCTGTTGAGCATTGTACTGATCTGCCCTGCCGCTTTCGCCGCCGACTGGACTACTTGGCGAGCCGACTCGCAGCGCAGCGGATACACGTCCGATTCCCTGCCCGACAATCTGGCTCTGCAGTGGACATGGATGCCGCAGCATGGGCCGCTTCCAGCTTGGCCTCGCGATGATCGGATGAGCTTTGATCGAGCCAGCGATGTGGTCGTCGCCGACGGGCTGGTTTGCTTCGGAAGCTCGGCCAATAGTTCAGTTACCGCACTGGACGCCGCGACCGGAAACGTGCGCTGGAACTTTATCACCGGAGGCCCGGTTCGCTTCGCTCCGACCGTCTGGCAGGATCGACTGTTCGCAACCAGCGATGATGGGTACTTGTACGCGTTGAGGTTGTCCACGGGGGAACTGATCGAGCGCTGGCGAGGCGGACCTGCCGACGACCGGGTACTGGGCAACAGCCAAATTATCTCGCGCTGGCCGGCGCGCGGCGGCGTGGTGATCCTCGACGACGTGCTGTACTGGGGTGCCGGAATCTGGCAATCCGAAGGCATCTTTCTACATGCCATGGATCTGCAAACCGGCGAAATGCTGTGGACCAACGACAGCTCCGGTGGCATCGAGATGCCTCAGCCTCACGGAGGTGCCGTTGCGAAAAGTGGCGTGTCAGCTCAGGGATACCTGCTAGCCAACGCAGAGCGGTTGTTTGTGCCCACCGGTCGAGCTGTTCCGGCAGCCTTCGAGCGCGCGACGGGAAAGTTTGAATACTATCGCTTGCAGGAGAATACGCGTATCGGTAACACGGCCGCCGTGCTGCATGGCGACTTGTTTTATAACGGCGGCCAAGCGTACCAGGCGGCCGACGGTTCCGTGCTGGGCGAGCGCATTGCAGGAGTCGTAGCCGCGTCTCCCGGCGGCATCATCCATGGAGTCGGCAACAAATTGGCCGCTCTGACCGTCGGACCGAAGGATTCGTTTGATCGCCTTGGCAATCCCATCGTCGTCACCGCGCATGAAGCTCGCTGGAGCGTCTCCGATGTACCCGCCGGAACGTCGTTGATCGTCGCCGGCGACAAGATTGTATCGAGCGGACAAACGCGTATCGCGTTGCTCAATGCCGACAATGGGAAGTCGCTGTGGACTGGGGAGGTGGACGACGTGGCTTATGGTCTGGCCGCGTCCGACGGTCGCCTGTTTGTCAGCACAGCCAGCGGAGCGATCCACTGCTTCGCCGCGGAGTCGGCCGAAAAAACGCCTAACATCGTTCATGAAATCGTATCAGATGCAGCACCCTACGAAGACGATGAAGCAATTGCACAGGCGGCTGCGGCGATCTTGAAGTCATCCGGGATTGCAGACGGATATTGCATCGATCTGGGGTGTGGTGACGGACATCTGGCATACGAGCTGGCGCGCCAGTCCGACCTGTATGTGGTCGGCATCGATCCGGATGCTAGCCGAGTCGCTGCGGCTCGTCGCAAGCTCACAGCGGCTGGGCTGTATGGCGTGCGAGTCACGATCCATCAGGGGACGCTGTCCGAAACGCAATTGCCAGAATCCTTTGCGAACCTTATCGTATCGCAGCAGTCGTTGACGCAGGGTGCAAGCGTGGTTGACAGCACCGAAGCGGCGCGACTGCAGCGACCCTACGGCGGCGTGACCTGTTTCGGCGCGCCAGGGAATCTGGTAGTCAAGACGCGCGGTGCACCTGAGGGGGCGGGCGAGTGGACTCATATGTATTCCAACCCAGCCAACACGCTGTGCTCTACTGATACGATCAAAGGACCGCTGACTGCGGTGTGGTATCGAGACATCGACCTGAATTTGGCCCAGCGGCACGGTCGAGCTCCGTCGCCTCTATTTTCCGAAGGACGGCTATTCGCCGAAGGCCTGGATGAACTGATAGCGGTCGATGCCTACAACGGGCGACCGCTGTGGCGATTCGAACAGCCCGGGATTCTCGATGCCTACGACGCCGATCACCTCGTCGGCTCAGCCGCCACGGGGAGCAACATGTGCTTGGCCAACGACAGCATCTTTCTGCGCAATGGCGAAACCTGTTTTCGTATCGACGTGGCTACTGGAAAAGTGAAAGCAACGTATGAAACGCCCCTACATCCCGACGGTGCGAAGGCCGACTGGGGCTACATCGCCTGTCAGGACGGAATTCTATTCGGCTCGACCTCCAACGAATCCCACATCGTGCGACACGCTTACCTGCGAGCTGACGATCACATGCAGAAGCAGTTCTCCGAATCGACCTCGCTGTTCGCAATCGACATCGAATCGGGCAAACTGCTGTGGCAATACACCGCGCAAAACTCCATTCGGCATAACGCGATCGCCATCGGTTCCAAGCGAGTGTTTCTGATCGATCGAGTCCTAGCCGTAGACGACTTGCTTGACAATGCACCGGCGCGACGCGGCGAGAAACCCAAGCAGCCGCCAGTCGGGCATGCTCCCGGAGAGCTTATCGCGCTCGACTTGAAGACCGGGCAACCCGCTTGGAAGTCAGACAAGGATATCTTTGGAACGACGCTTTCCTATAGCGCCGACCATGACATTCTACTGATGTTCTATCAGCCGACGGCCTTCCGTCTGCCATCCGAAGTCGGTGGCCGCATGGCCGCGTTTCAAGCTGGTAGCGGTGACCAGTTGTGGGAGACGAAGGTCGCCTACAACACGCGGCCGCTGATCAATGAGGACACGATCATCGCACATCCGGTAGCATTGGATTTGTTGTCCGGCGAAGCGAAGCCGATGGGCATTCCAAGGTCGTATGGCTGCGGGCAGGTGACGGGCTCTCAGAACTTGCTGATGTTCCGCTCGGGCACGCTGGGCTACTA
>CAKQNH010000713.1 GCA_934255105.1 uncultured Pirellulaceae bacterium | reverse complement strand
GGATAGGTGTGCGCCACGGCCATCAACAATGCCAGCGGCAGCAGGCACAACAGCAGCACGGTCCAGGGGGTGAGACCCCATTGCAGAATCGAAAACGGCTCGACCAGTTCTTCACTAGGTGATGCTTGAGGTTTCATGTGAGGAACGGCTTAGTGGAACGTTTGCGGTTTTTAGTTGAGGATAAACGTTTTAAGTTGCTGTGCTACGTGAGCATGAGACGGTTGGGATGGCTGTTCTGCGTTATGAACCGCGAGGAACTTCGATGCTGCGGAGCAGTTGGCGCAATTGGTCGTCGGCGCTGAGCCCTTCGACTTCGGCCTCTGCTGTCAGGATCACTCGATGGCGTAGCGCGGGCAGAGCGATGTCGACCACATCATCGGGGGTGGCAAAATCGCGACCTCGGAAGGCTGCCAGCGTTCGCGCCCCCTGCATCAGCGCCAAGCCCGCGCGAGGCGATGCGCCGAGGTGGAAGGTGGGCCAGTTGCGAGTTAAGCGTACAAGGCGATTAATGTACTGAACGAGTGGCGGTTCGATTCGAATCTGCGCGTTGGCCGTCATCTGCTGCATGATCTCCTCGGGAGAGGTAATGGTAGCGATCTCCGTCGCCAGGCGATGATTCAAATCGATCTGCTGGCTATGCAACGTGAGAATGCGCTCCTCTTCGATTTCGTCAGGGTAATCGACGATGACCTTGAACATGAATCGGTCCAACTGCGCCTCGGGGAGATTGTAGGTGCCTTCGCTTTCGATCGGATTCTGCGTGGCCAACACCAGGAACGGACGCTCTAAGACGTGGCTGGTTCCATCGACTGTTACGCGATACTCCTGCATAATCTCCAGCAGGGCGGCATGGGTCTTGGCGGGCGAGCGATTGATTTCGTCTGCCAGCAGTAGTTGCGTAAAAACCGGCCCAGGGCGGAAGCGGAAGTCCTGCGTGCGGACATCCAACAGCGGCGCGCCGGTAATATCCGAGGGCATCAAGTCGGCGGTGAACTGAATGCGTCCGAACTGGCAGCCGAGTATTTTCCCCAGCGCGCGCACAAACAGCGTCTTGCCCATGCCCGGCATGCTCTCAATCAATACGTGCCCACCGGAGAACAAAGCCACTTGAGTCGTCAGGACCAGTTCACGCTGGCCGACAAACAACTTTTCCAATTCGGTCGAAATCGTCTCAAATAATTCTCGGGTGCTGCGCATCGTGGGAGTTTCATCAAGGAATGCTGGCTGGCAATTCGATTGGCGATCGGCGATCGGCGATCGGCCTCAAGATGACAGATTGTAAGCGCAAGCGGGCGGCAAGTGGGATGGGGAGGTGCAGTGTCGCTAGCATTAGCAGCGAAGCTGCGACAGCATTTCGCCGCGGGTGGCAACCCGCGGTCGCTAATTCAGACAGAAAGATCGAGACAGAAAAATATCCCTGCGCGCACATTCTTTTGCCTTGCTCTTTGCGAGTGAAGGGAGAAAACATGCAACGATGCATTTCCATCAGCTCAACACCGATTCGCCAGCCCAGAGGGAGAGGGCGGTTGAGGAAGTTCTGATTGGAGAAGGCCAGGCTGGAGAAGGGGGTGGATAATACCGACGCGGAGCGTCGAGCCACATTAGCGAATGCTGAGCTCGCAGTAGCCGGCGCGGCAGGTGGCTTGGGCGGCTAGAAAAGCTCGCACTGCATATTTGCCACGCGGCAACTCCGCCGGGATGCGGAGATCGACGCTGAAGTCTCCGGCGGCTGCCAGCGGTTGGTCATGCTGCAGCACAATCCGCTGGTTGGCAGCCTGATAACGCTGCTGAAACCCGTCGCGGCCAAGCTGGCTGACTAAGTCGACGGGCAGACTGTCGAGCTCCTTGCGAACCTGATCGCGGCGCAATACCAGTTCGACGATCAGCTCACCGGGCACATCGCTATGGCCGCCGATGCGGATCGTTTCTCCCGCTGCCGCTCGCTGGGCGACTTGCAGCGCCAGCGGGCCCGGATGGCACAGCCGCAACAGCGGATCTCCCAGCAAGTTCATTTGCCAGACATGCTCGCGCCGCTCGGCTGCCAGGTCGTAATCCGCCGGGCTCATCGCGCTGGCGATCGCGTCGATCATCTGCAGTTGCGCTGCGCCCCGCGCAGAGGCCTGAGCAGAATCCTGAGCTGGGCCCTGCTCAGAATCCTGAGCTGGAGCCTGCAATAGTCGCTGCTTGGCACGCAAGACGACTTCTCCCAATGTCTCCACCTGATCGTCAAAGCAGCTCGACAACAGCCCGTCGGACAGCATCGCCAGACCGTATGGGCCGGAGACTCGCGAGGCGGCAAGCGCCGCGACGGGACCCGACGGACTGAGCATCAGCTCCTCGGCCAAGCAATCCTCCACGGCATCGAAGGCACCTGTATAGCAAGCCAAAAAGATAGCGATGGGTGGGCGATTGCCGACGTCGACCGCAGGCACTTGATCGCGCGTCATTATCGGCAACCAAGCATCGCCAGCGCGAACGTAGTCGAGCGTCTTGATGTGGCCGTGGCCAATGTAGACCCAAAACATGCCACCTTGATTGAGACGCCCCATACAGGCTTCGCTGAAACGCCACGGGTCGGGACAGTAGTGACTGTCCACGCTGGCTTGCGTCATCGATAGGTTGGACCAGCCCGGTATGCGATCGGCCAGAAAGCGACGGGTGGTCATCTCGATAACGGAATCCGCTACGGGACCAAAGCCTCCCACGCCGGCCACCACATGCACATCGCGACGCCAGGCGGAAAAATCGCGCTGCTGCTCAAAGGCCATGACACGCGCCAAAACTTGTTGCAATTGCGCCGCCGAGTCGGCGGGGATGCGGCCGATGGCCAAGTCGGGATAGTCGTCACCGTCGATGTCCGCATAGGGATTGTCCGAGGCGATCGTGGCGTCGCCCCCAAATTGAACCATGGCTGTGCTGTCGTAGTAGCAGGCTGGGATGGTCTGGCGTGGAGTAGCACTAACGTCGCCAGCTAGCAGCACATAGCGGATCGGTTCGGGCTGAGCCACAGACAAGCGAGCGATAGCCGCACGAATTACCTGGGCGTCGGGGTCGGCGTCGATTTCCGCAATGCGGTGTCCCTGCGCGCGGCGGTAGGC
>CAKQNH010000712.1 GCA_934255105.1 uncultured Pirellulaceae bacterium | reverse complement strand
AACGGCTCCTCGTCGTCTTGAACTTGGCGCACATAGTAGTACGGCTCGGAGTTGTCCCAGTATAAAGCGTCCTCGGGAAGTCGGCGAACCCTGGCGACTAACAAATATGACTGATAGGGCGGAGTTGCCGCAAAGAGCATATTGCCACTGGTGAAGCTACAGTGCGTCGCACAAACAACGTGCTCAAAATCGATCGAGCCGCTTCCCGCATCGAGCGTGGTAGGCTTCTCTTCAACTGGTCCGGAGACTAACGTTTTCTCGAAAATCGTCACGCCCTCCTCCAGAGCAATTTCGACGAGTCGCTGTAAATATTTTTCAGGGTCAATCCTCGCCATGTTTGCGATCTTGTAGCCACACGTCCCGCGACTGATGGGCACTTGGTCTTGCCACGCCACCTCTAGTCCAATTTGCAACGCCGCATCAAAGTTGGCTCGAAGCTTAGAAGCGGTGTCTGCGTCCTCACTGTACTGGTAGGCTGGCAACCGGACAAACTTGGTTTTCTCATCTGCTTGCTGCTCGATCAGGTCGATCGCCGATAATCGCATGGATGTGTACGCCTTCGCCTTTTCCAATCCGAGCTGGTCTACAAGCTTCCGTGGTCCCATTTCTGGATGCGCGTCTAAGTGTCCGCTGCTGCCCGCCGTAGTTCCGGCTCCAATGGCTTCGGCTTCGCACACCGTCACACGGTGACCGCGACGACTAAGTTCAATGGCGGTACTGAGCCCGGTAATGCCAGCACCGATAATTAGGATTTCTGTTGAATGTTGACCAGATAGCCTCTCAAAGCGCTGTTGCAGTGGTTGGTTTCTCGCCCACCATGAGTCATGCGTAGAGAGCGGTTGCATCGTGTTCATGATGAGCTTCGCTGGATAAAGTAGTGTCAATCATTGTTCTGCCACTGCGAAAGCGGTATGTGGATCGGCGTAAAGTCCACCCCGCGTAACGATGCGTTCAAAATCGCCTCGACGAGCTTCAGCGCGGCCCGTTAGGCACGCGGCTACGCGAAAATGAGCGGAAGCGTCGGCTCAGCTAGCCGCCATCGCTTCCCTGTTGATCGAGACCGATAGCTTGGTGAGCTTTTTATCGGCAGACTCCTCTTCGTCAATATTTTGCTTGAGCAACTTTAACGCCGTTTTGTACCCGAGCGATTCTGCCCAGGTGCAAAGCGTGCCATAGGTCGCGATCTCATAGTGTTCAATCTTCTGAGCACATCCGATCAATAACGCGTCCATGACGAATGGCTCGGCATCCTCCTTCATCGTTTCCTCTGCCTCCTCAATCAATCCTTTCATCGCTTCACAAGTCTTCGCCTTGGCGGCCTTGCCGGTATCTTCAAACGCTTGCTCAACCCGTTTAACTTGTTCCTCGGTCTCCTTCAGATGGGCTTCAAATGCCTTTTGCAGATCGCTACTGTTTGCCTGCTTGGCCATCTTGGGTAGCGCCTTGACCAGTTGCTTTTCGGCACTGTAAACGTCTCGCAGTTCATCGTAGAACGCATCTGCCAAATTACTCAGGGACATGATATGACTTCCTCGTATTAGTGATTTTGGTGACTTTTTGGCGGACCATGTCCGCGATCCCGACCGCTCCTCTGAGCGATCTCCGACGGGACAAGGAAAAGCAAATTGCGGACCAAAAATACATAGGGAGATTCGCCAGAATTCCGCAGTGCATTAGAATTCCGCAATGCATAAATGGCGACGACAAACGGGAACCCTGGCGAATCTCAAAACACTTCATTTATGCTGAATAACGCTTTGCGAGCCACAGGCGCGAAATTTGCCAAGCCGAATGCACGTTAAAATGCAGGCAATTTGCGCCAGAAATCAAGCACTCTATACCGCAACTCATCGTGACTCAAGCCACTCATCAATCGAAAACCAATCAAGTTGAGCGACGAGCGAACAAGGCGGGACTTTTTTATGTCAATTCACTCGACAACGGTATCAGACGTCTACGGTGCGGAAAGGGGTTCACCTACAAGACAGCGAGTGGCAAACGTGTAACGACTACACGACTTCGCCGTCGAATCGAGGCCCTGGCGATTCCTCCGGCCTGGGAAGATGTCATCATTTGTTCAAAGTCGAATGGGCATATTCAGGCCGTGGGAACAGATGAAGCGGGCCGTCGACAGTATATCTATCATGAACGTTGGCAGGCAATGAGTACTGCCTTTAAGTTTGGTCGAATGCAGCGCTTCGGACAACTGTTACCGAGGATCCGTCGACGCGTCACCAAGCATCTCAATGGGAAGCAGTTGACGCGGCAGCGGGTCTTGGCCGCCGTGGTTCAATTGCTCGATAAAGCCCACTTGCGAGTGGGTAATCAGTTTTATGCAAGGCAGAACGGTTCGCACGGAGCGACGACGTTGCTACCACGCCACGTGGAAGTCGAGCGCACGCGTATTCAACTGGACTTTCCCGCGAAGAGCGGTCAGCAACGCGAGGTTGAACTGGACGATGCCAAGGTCGCTAAGGTCGTTCGACAATGCGAAGAAATCGACGGTCAGTTTCTGTTTCAGTACCTCGATGCAAATGGAGAAGCTCATTCGATCAATTCAACAGATGTCAACGAGATCCTTCAAGAAATGAGCGGCGAAACAATAACGGCAAAGGATTTTCGCACTTGGTGGGGCAGCGTTACGGCGTTGGAGGCTTTGGAGTCAATCTCTGAGCAAGACTCTCTGACAGTACGGAAGCGGAAGGTGTCTGCCGCAATCGAAGCAACAGCGCAGGAACTCGGCAATACAAAGGCAGTGTGCCGTTCCAGCTACATTCATCCTGGCCTACTAGCAGCCGCCGAGTCGGGTGAACTGACGAAGCTACTCGCCAGATTGCCAACCCAAGCGAAGCGCGAGTTGACGATCGCAGAGACTAGGCTTTTGGCTCTCCTTGCTAAGCTGGAGCGTACTTAGGCGCTCGTAGTGGGCTTCGCCTTTGCGTCAGGTTTGGCACGCCTGTTGCTACCACGCCTTAGCCTCGAAAACATTCTTAGTCAGTGGGTTAGCGGAGATAAAACATCATGCCCCAATGGACTGATAAAGACGAACGCCAGTACGAACATATCAAAGAAAGCCAGCTCCAACGCGGCAAGTCTGAAGACGC
>CAKQNH010000711.1 GCA_934255105.1 uncultured Pirellulaceae bacterium | reverse complement strand
GAGCATGTGCACCAAAAAGCATCCGGGCCACGCCGCCCCAGACCGCTGGCTGCCACATGCCTATCTCGGACGCTTACGCGCAAGACCGGCTCCGCAGTACCAATGTCGATGGTTCCCCAGTTGTGCCAACAGCTCGGCCATGGTCTTGGCTTGCAACTGCGGTCGATGCCGATTGCAATCCGCGTCGATGAATGGCTGTATCGCGACTATCCCGCGCTCGCCGAACTGCAACGGAAGAGCATCGAGCGACAATTACAGGAAGCGATGCACGCACTTGGGCCAAGCGTTCGAGCGTTCGCTCCCCAGAGAATCATTGACGCAAATGTAGGGATGAGCTGCGCGTTCGCCAAGTTCTGGGCGGCGACCTGGAATGAGCCAGAAGTTGCCCTCCCGTTCACTTCGGCTGGCTATGGTAAGATCGGCGACGAACTACTGGGGCTTGTCCAATCGTTGGACCGGAGTCCCGACGGCGATCGCGATCTGGTGAATCAGTGGTCTGAGCGATTGGGGCTAACTGCCTGGTTCCAGACGATCGACAAACAATAGAAATCATGGATCAATGTCACAAGAATATTCGTTCTCACTACCGTACGATGCCTTCGATCTCGACCTGATTGGTCAGAGTCCGACTAATGTTGGCAGCTCAGAGTTTACTGCAAAGGTATCCGAGTTCTTCGCTTCCGAGTTCGCTAAATTCGGTGGCCGCGCTCGCGTCATTTGCAGCGATTCCACGCAGACCATAGACGTCAAATGGACCAAGGGACGCGGCTTCAAAGATCCTAGCGATCGAGCACTGGAGCTGCTGCAATCTGGGAAAATCGCGGACGCCGTCCCGTTGCTCTGGACGATGCATCAAGAGCATCCGAATGACACTGACACACTGTACAACCTTGGCGTTGCGTACAGCGAGCTGGGACAGATTCCGAAAGCGATCGAAATACTCGAACGTCTGATTGAACTCGCTCCCCAGCATGTCCACGGGTTGATTGGTCTTGGTGTCGCGTATATCCGAAACCAAAAGCTCCAATTCGGCGAAGACTATCTTCGCAAGGCACTGAAGCTCGAGCCCCAAAACCAGTGGGCACTGAAGAATCTTGGCGCATGCTTACTGAAGCAAGGCAAAGCCGACGACGCGGTGCCGGTCCTCGAAGCGGCCGTCAAGGAGGCTCCTCGCGACTTGCAGTCGCTCATCGGCTTGGGCCAAGCACTCGAAGAAGTCGGCAGGTCTGAGGACGCCGACGATCAATACATCAAAGCGATTCAGATCGGCGGTCCACAACAATTGATTGATTTGGCCAAGGAACGACGAACCGCGATCGCTCACAAGACGATGCGCGATCGCGGAAAGTTCCGTCCGGACGTGATGATGTACATCACAGCAGCACTCGATAAGTTTGCCAACATGTCGTCCAAAGAAATCCAAGCCATTGGGTTCGAGATTGCGATACTGGGGCAGAACGGGTTAGACATCAATAACCCGGATAAAAAGTACTCGTTGCGATCGCTACCAGGCGAATTCAGCGGTTTGCACCTCTGCTCGATCATGTATGCCGCATTCAAGCGGTTCGCACCGCATGAGGATGTGGGAATTGATTTCTCGACGGAGTACGAGGCCGCGATGGAGATGCGTGGACAGTGAATCAATTGGGGCGGCAAAGTTTCTGAATACTGCGTATCCCGGCTTCCAACTTTGCTCGTGCTGAAACGTTCGCGGAATGAACGACTATTTCGGGTGGCTGGAAGTTGGTGGTAGCGACTTTTTCTTCAATCCAGAGGACAAGGTTGTAACCTGTCCCGTGGGCATCGTCGCCAAGATCTTGATCGAGACTCAGGTGGGTAACTCCACCAGCCTTCAGTAGCTGGATGACTTCTTCTGGCCAGCGACATCCGTGCCATCCGTCCGTAATGAGTGTCGTTCATCGTCAAGGAAGATTTTCAGTTTTGATTTCCTTCGTCTGGGCTAACAAACCAGATTCTATCACAGCAATTCGAGGTGCCCGGTAACTTGATCAATCTTCGAGGCTTCATCAGGGCCAATAGCCAAACAGGTGCGAGTTGGCTGGCCGTGAAATTCGGTTCGGCCGCTGTCTTTAATCAGGTGAACCTCTAGCGAAGACTCGATGGCCTTGTCGTGAATGGCCATCAGTTCCTCTTCGCTATTGCAGCGTACGCATACCTTGGCAAACGATCCAAAAATCCAGGTTTGCTCGTTGGGCGAGAAGTCATCCATGCCAATTGTCGTTCGGCTCTGCAATCGGCGAGTGAGAAACGCCATCGACGCGTGAGCACCTTGAGCGATCTGCTTTCCTCTGCGCATCGTCAGGTCGTGTCGCATCACGCTGACCTGCTTTATGTTTGGAACCTCTGCTTCTTCCACTGACTGTTTCTCCCCTGCGTTTCTGTTTATCAAATAGCAACACCCGCGGGCCGATGCGACCCGCGGGTGTTGAGTTTCAAGTATACCGCAGTTGGACCGTAGTCCAACACGCGTTTACAGCTCGATCGCTTCAACTTCAGCGACGAATCGCTGGTTGTTGTCGGCTAAGAACGCACGGATCACGTTGAACACGGCGTCACTGAAGCCACCGATGTTCAGGATTTCAGCTCGTTCACAAGCCTGAACCGTCTGGTACGGTTGCAAGTCGATGTTGACCAGCTTTGGAGCAGCTTCCTTGCCTGCCAGCTTGCGCTGATTGGCAACGAAGGCTTGCCAAGCCGTCATCACACCGGTCGAACCGTGCCGTCCTGTTCCGACCCAGCTCTCGTTATCGCTAACGAGAACAATTCCCGCAAACTTGCGCTTCGCATGCTTCTGGTTGGCAGCTACCAGCGGTAGCGAACAATCCGTTCCACCACCACCGTACTTTGCCAACCGCTCGGCGATGCTCAGGATCGAGTCGTTCGGATCGATCTTGGCATCGTAAGCCGATGTATCGAACGGAATCACAACGCTGTCCGGGTTGCGACGCAGGATCGCTGCGGCGAACAGGGCTGCCACGTCGATGCATCGGATCTTCGATGTTGCACCTCGGCCGCGGTTCCCCATGACAGCACAGCTCATCGATCCAGACGTATCCAGACCAATCACCACCGGTCCCGGCAACT
>CAKQNH010000710.1 GCA_934255105.1 uncultured Pirellulaceae bacterium | reverse complement strand
CGTTGAAGCTACTGTTGCGCCATTCACAAAGAGCAATGATCGGCGGAGCGATCAACGACGTTTTTGACAAGCTGGAAGCTTATCCCACGTTTTGTCGACAAGCTGGAAGCTTATCCCACGTTTTTGACAAGCTGGAAGCTTATCCCACGTTTTATCGACAAGCTGGAAGCTTATCCCACCTCTTCTCGAGAAGCTGGAAGCTTATCCCACTTTTACTTGGCACAGGTAATCGACATGAACGACCAGAAAGAGCACTGGTTAGGCTATGAATTGCATGACGGGCTGCTGCAGTGGGTCATCGGTGCGCGTTTGCAGTTGGTGGCCGTCATGTCGCGCGATCCCGAACTGGATATAGCGGCTCAGGGGGGCATCCGCAAGGCGCTGACAAGTCTAGAAATTGCATTGGAAGAAGGTCGCGAGTTGATCGGCTATTTAGAGCACGATCAGGAGTTGGCTGGAATTAAGTTCGTGGCCCGCTTGGAGAGTTTCATCCAAGCCGCTCAGCACGATGCGCAGCAGCATCAGCAGCAGATCGCCCTGCACCTGGATGCCCAGACGCGCGGCGTATTGCAAAATTGCCTTGGCAACACCGCCAGTTGGAACGTGCTGAGGATTGTTCAGCAGGCGATTCGCAACGCGATTCAGCATGCTGGCCCAACGCGCATTGACGTTTATGGCCATGTGCTGAGCGAGGCGAGGCCGACAGACACAGATTTAAGTGACACAGCCAGCAGCAGCGCCACCCAGGCGACCATGACTCAGAGCAACATGGCCCACAGCAGTTCTGGCACAGGCGATCGCATTCTGCTCATGACAGTCGCAGATCAGGGTAGAGGTTTTGAATTGCGGCGGCCAACCAGTGACAGCAATCATTTTGGTCTCAACAGCATGGATCATCGCGCGCGGTTAATCGGCGCGCGGCTGACCATCGATAGCCGCGCGGGCGCAGGCTGTCGCGTCGAGTGTCGCTTGCCACTGGATTGATAATGTGGCTCGACGCTCCGCGTCGGTTTTTTTATCGACAAGCTGGAAGCTTATCCCACGGCATGACAAGCTGGAAGCTTATCCCACGGGAGGCTTATACCACGGGAGGCTTATACCGCGTCGAGCCGGTTTTTTCAGGTTGCTTACTGTGCGGCAGTGCCCATCTCTTTGAGCGATTTGCCCAATCGGCGACGCGATTTAGCGGCTCCGGGGTTGGACGAGCTACCGCTGCTTGAGCTAGTGCTGCTACGCTGCGTTAGCTTGGGAGCGTTCGAGTTCTGTTCATCGAGCTTTAGCAATCCGGCCACACTGGGATGTAGATCTTCGACCGCTGCTGGGGTTCCCAGTTGTTCTACCGCATCGCTGACACCCAGCAGTACAGACTGTCGCACACCGTCGCGAATCCATCCGAAAAAATTCATGTTATTCATAGCCGTCCCTTGCTAGCACCGAGTTTGTTTCAACGTCCGATAGGGCGTTCTACCAAGCCTCCGCCTTGAAAGTCCAGAGCGGTTTTGCGATGGCCTGCAGGCAGACGCTAGACTTCCGCCAGCATCTCCTTAAGCAGGTCGATGGGCAGGCCGACCACATTGTCGGCCGTACCGGAGATGAGCTGCAGCCAAGGGTGGCCGTCTTGATAGCCGAAGGCACCCGATTTGCCCACCCACTGCTCGCCATCCAGGTACTCGGCGATTTGCGCCTCGCTTAACTCGGCCATCAGCAATTCGCTCTTGGCGACTTTCACTAAAGGCTCGCCGCCAGGGACGCGCAGCGTGCACAAACCACTGTAGACGGCGTGGCGTCGCCCACTCAACAAACGCAGCATCTCTTCAGCGTGCCGCCGATCCTCGGGCTTGCCCAGCACACGGCCCATGATGTCCGCTACCGTGTCGCAGGCTACGACGACCGCTGCCCCTTGAACTCGCGGTGAGACATCCATGGCCTTTTGGTACGCCAAGCGGGCTACCAATTCGGGTGTCGATTCACGCGAGCAGATCCCGCATTCGGCTGTTTCGCTAGGCAGTAGGGTTTCAAAATGATAGCCAGCGGCGGTGAGCAATTCGTGACGCCGAGGAGACTGACTGGCAAGAACAATGCGCATTGCTAAAAATCGTTGGTAGAGAAGAGTGGCTGTATTTTGCGCTCGTTGCTAAAGCGGAATGAGCTCACGCGAATGGGTTGTCGTCGTCGGAAGATTGGGGCGGAAAGGGATTCTCAGGTGGTTGTTGCATGCGGTTGCGCAATTGTTCCCAAGTTCCTTTGAGGCTTTCGAATAGACGAGGAATTTGTCCGGCGGCTAGGAAAACTCGCGAGCTGACCGCCGAGTGGGGATAGAAGTTGGTGATGAAATCAAAGCTGAACTCGTGCGGTCCGTGGCCGATCATGACTGCGTTGGCATACGCGCCGCTGAGGAACTCGTCGCGAATCTTGAGGTCGTCGTAGATGTCTTGCACGGAGGTCTGCCGGGCCGCCGGACCTCCATGATTTCCCATCGCGCCACCCGGCTGTGAACTTCCCGTAGGCGAGCTGCCCCCAGGAGATTCGCGTGGCGCGTCATTAAGATCGTCCGAACTGGCTCCTGTGGCACCGCCGCTGGGCGCTCCGCCACCAGTCGCGCCAGAGCTAGTGCCAGCTCCAAGGCCAGACGCAGCTTCCGAGGACTGAGCCAGCTTTTTTTCAGTTTTCTGTGTCATCGGCCTCTGCGAATCAGCTCCACTCGGTTCGCGCGGCGTGGATGGCGCATTTCTTTCGCTACTCGAGTGGCCTGAGCTATCGCGGTCGGTGGGTCGCGGCGCACCAGTTTGAGGCAGCTCGCCCCAGCGATTACGGTAGAGTTCGATGTTGCGTTGCATGGCATCGACCAACTGCGGCAAAACATAATGCGGCATGACGACACGGGCTACGATTTGGTGTGGCCGCCCTAGATTTTGCACAAAATCCAGAATGAACTCGCTCTGGGCGGTCATCACAATCACTCCCGTACTGAACGCACCGGCGGCCACGTGGTCGGGAACACGAGCCCGAATCGGCTGCTCAGAGGGATCGGGTCGGTCTTCGGGATGAAAGTTGGCCATGGAGATCTACTAGGTTTGCTTGAAATTTGGATCGAACAGGATGGGTG
>CAKQNH010000709.1 GCA_934255105.1 uncultured Pirellulaceae bacterium | reverse complement strand
CTCTCGGACTCTCGCAGTCAGACTACTGCGGTAATAGGTAGCATGCCGTCCACTAAAGCTCTATTTCAGTCGTGCTTGGATGCTCAAGACACTTTTACCATCGTCGCTCATCTGGCGAGGCTCGCGAGTTGGTCGCGTCAAGCGGATTCCGCGAGTCCGCCGCTACCTTCGGAAACCATTGCGTTTTTGCGCGGCCAAGGGCGATGGCGAGACCTATTGTTGGCCGAATGCGTGGGTCGATGCCAGACGCCGTATTTGCAGACGGACGATCGTCAGTGGATCGCATCGCTCGACCGTTTAGCGACAGAATTCGAGTGGTCCAGTGGATCGCTCGTCGACCAACACTACTTGGAACAATTGCCGGCAAGGCTACCAGACGTGAAACTTGATTGTGCTTACCGTCAACTGCTGTGTTGTATTTAAGAATTCGGAATCCCATCCCATACTCGTTTAAACCCCGCGATGGTCTGCTGGAGTTTTTGCTCATCGTCCGGACCAGTGAACGTCGGTAGCGAGAGCGTGCCGTGGGAGTAGTCATCCGCATTTGTGAATTTGGCGGCGGACAGGTCAGCTTTATCCCAACCAGCGATCTGCCACCGCGGATCTTGGAACAGCGGCAGCGTATGGAGAGCTGCAGAGCCTGGAACATCCACTTCGACGCCATGTTGCTGAAGGCGCGACACCAATTCTTCGCGAGTGATGCCCAGCAACTGTTGGTCAACCCATGGTTTGAATCCGTACCATCCGCCCATGGAAGTCACTTCCGGGCGAATCACTGGCACGCGCAGCCCGGTTAAGCCGGCGAGTCCTTCACGCAACCGCATCAGTGAATCGGTCCTTTGTTCGACCCAGGAATCGAAATGGTGTTTCAATTGGTCTTCTATCAAGACTGCGGCCAGCGGGTATGCACCCAGTTTTAGGCCAAAGCCGGTGCGGCCGAGTGGTCCAAAGCCCGGTGTTCTGACATCGCTTCGGGATCGGAATAAATAGTGAGTTAGCAGGACTGCTCGGTCTACTAGGAGATCGTCTCGTCCCATTAGTACCCCCGCCATACCGCCGGTGACGATTTTCTCGGCTCCCAAGCTCATAGAGGCCAAATCGCCCCAGGTACCCACTTGCTTACCCTGCCAAGCAGAGCCATGAGCGTGGGAGATATCTTCAATCCATCGCAACTGGTGCTGATCGCACAATGCCCGCAAGCGTGGCTGGTCGACAGGATGCCCCCACTGCGCGTTGGTAACGATAGCTTTGGTGCGTGGGGAGATTGCCGCAGTACAAGCCACCGGATCGATACAGGCGGTTTCTGGGTCGACATCGACCAGAATCACCTTGGCACCCCAACTGAGCGCCGGCGTAGCCGTTGCATGAAACGTCACAGTCGGAGCGATAATCTCATCGCCAGGCCGCAGGTCGATAGCGAAAAACGCTGCATAGAGTGCCGACGTACCCGAATTCAACAGTACCGCTCTGGGCTGATCGAATTTTTCGCACAGCAAGTCTTCGCACCGCGCGATAACTCCATCGCGGCCCCGAATGTTCAGCTCGCCATCATCGGCGAAGTACCGCTCGATCGCTAATTCCGGTTGATAACTGTGCGGCGGCCAGCGCCACGGCAATGGACTGTCGATCATCAAGTCACTTCAACTGAAAAACACTTTCACCGTAAATTCACAGATTTCCGTACATGCAACAGGCCAATGTGTCATCACTAGCAGTGACGGCAAAACCCTCATGTCGTTGTAATGGGAGATTCTAGGGTGATAACTTATCCTCGCTTACGACAATTGAGTGTCACGATTCAGTCGCTCAATGTGTTTGCGAAAAAATTTCCGCAACTTACTTCGACTGGTGATGCACTCGCGAATTTCCTCGTCCTTGGATTTGCTACCCAGTCTTCCCGCATGCGCCAGCCAATTCCGCACGGCCTTGAGTCGTCCGTCTTCCACAGCGTCGCCAGGAACGTCGCTCGCGATTGCGAGCTCGACCGCTTCGGATAAGAAAATTGCCGTACGCAAGAATTCGTCTTCGTCCAATGCTAATTGGGCCATCCGGGTTAAGCCTTGGACGGTACGTTGCTGCCTGCTAAATTGCTCTAGCCTCTGACGCAACAAGTCTGCAACCAACTGCAGTTCCACTGGCAAGTCATCAAAGCTGCTGCTGAGTAGTTTTAAGCAGTCCCGTACCGATCGAGCCGCATCATCGATTCGCATTACGTCCAGTTGAAAAGCAGCCTTTTCAAGCTTATTGCGTACAGCCCCCTGTGGAAAGCATTCGATAAGGGGACGCAAATGTTGCCCACGGGTTAGTTCGTTCACCCCATTAAGAACACGAAATAGTTGTAGAATCCATTTGAGCGAGACCACCGGAGTGAGCCCGTCCCGAGTCATGTCGAGTGCGCCATACGCAATATCTTCAATCGTAGCACCACGAAGCGATGTGGCTACAGCCGCCGCTGCAAGTCCGATCATTGGCAAGTGTCGATAACCATGCGTGACGTCCAGGTAAATGCAATCGCTCTCTTCTATAGAGCGTGTGACATGCGTCAAAATTGTCGACTGATCTACAGCGTCTATGGCGGCGGGAATCAATTGCAACTGAATCTTAGCTTGTGTCGCAGTCGACAATTCGGTCGCATAGGTGTCAAGCACAGCTTGAGTCACTTGCTCGCTATCAACCAGTTCGGATAGTTTGAAAACAGTGTCAGAAAGCGCGTCTTCGCCGACCGCGCCGAAACTCTCCGCTAAAGTATCCCACATGGAACCTGCAGTCCCCAGTACGACAATTCTGTCGAATGGTGAGCCGTGGTGGCGATGGTGTTCGTAGGCTGCAAATGCGAAATGTTTCGACGGCATACTAATCCACTCAGATTCGTCGCCTGAGCCTTCGAAACGGTAGGTTGCCATTCGATAATCAGAGCGTTTGCCGTCCGGTCGATACTGTCCGCGGCCGAGAAAAGAAACGAGTGTGTGCATGGAAAAACTCTTATGGACTAAAGGGCTAGCGCAACGTTGGGATTGCAACCTGAGAGTTTTCGTCGAACCATGCTTTGGAAGGATATCGCAAGACTATAGTGCGCGGATCTCTGGCGCAATAGAGCATTGCTGCCCTGATGTCTAGCATA
>CAKQNH010000708.1 GCA_934255105.1 uncultured Pirellulaceae bacterium | reverse complement strand
TCGCGTTGGCGATATTCAGGGTTGTTTGATATGACAGGTAGCTTAGGCGTGGATGCTTATCCTGCAAATCGGCATCCAACTCGGCTAATCCGATCAACAACGCCACAGCGGACTTTTGCGCATTTCCGAGTCCGCCTTTTGCCTTTAGCGGCATAGCCGCTAAAGGCAAAGCGCATGATGACGAATGAAACTATGAAATTGCAGCAACGCAAATAGGCAACTTTGAAAGAATAGTTAGCCGATTGGGCGTTAGTCGAATTCGTAAGGTCCGTAAACCGGGAAACCATCGAAGGCAAACCCTAGACGCTGGCTCCCACTTCGCACTCGTTCAGGTTCTCGGCTTGTTACAATGACACCACCGCTGGAGTTAATTGCGCCACGATACGGACGACGAATCGTTTCGCATAAAATACGTCTACTAATCCCAAGGTGCCGAAGCATGAGCCACTGTCTCAACTCATTAGCCAGAATTTGCCTATGGTGTTCTCTAGCAACGCAATTGCTCGCTCAGGAGGTTCCGTTGGTTGCCGCCATTGATCGGCAACCTCTCGAAGCAGCCACACTGCGACTTGAGCAAGCCCTACAGTTGGCAGGTAGCCCCTTGAGCGCTGATGAGAGCACACACCTGAAGAAGTTGTTCACCCAGACCAATGACCCGCAAGTCGTCCAGGGCATCCAAGAAGTACTGGACAAACACTGTTTGCTGGTGGTCAACGTCAATCCTGAAAGTCGAGTGACAGTGGCGCGAGGTCCCGCTCGGCCGCAACTCGATCAGCGTGGCTGGACGAATTTTCTGGTGAAAGTGGTCAACGAGGCGGGAGTCACCGCACCGCTTGCGGTGAGTAGCCCACAGGCCGAACCGATGCTTCGCCGAAGTAGTTCCGCGGCCAAGCCAGAAATCAAAATTACTCCCGCAGACGCGGCTAAGCGCTGGCTAGATATCGCCTCGGTTACGTCGCAACCGATGGCCAAGACGCTGTCTGGCTTGCCTGTGGAGTACCGAATTATCCAACTCTACAGTCGTGATGCTGGGCAGCGCGAAGCGACACTGTCGATGCACGTTGGACAAGGGACTCAGGACCTCGGCTTTCGCAGCGAGGTGGCGATCCTGTTCGAGTGTCGATCGGCGATAGACATTCCGCTGGTCGTGCATGATCACGACGGTCAGCCGACGACTTGCAGCCTGCTTATCAAGGACATGCAGAATCGTGTTTATCCAAATCCTTCGCGGCGACTAGCTCCTGATTTCTTCTTTCATGAACAGATCTACCGCGCGGACGGCGAGTCGATCAGCCTGGCTCCTGGTCAGTACCGCATCGCGGTTTATCGTGGCCCCGAGTACCATACAGACGAGTTCAAATTGACGGTGAAAGAAAATGAGAAACCTGCCCCGCTGAAGATCGAACTCAATCGATGGATTCATATGGCTGAGCACGGATGGTTTTCGGGAGACCATCATGTGCATGCAGCGGGTTGTGCGCACTACGAAAATCCAACTGAAGGGGTGACCCCAAAGGATATGATGCGGCATCTGGTAGGTGAAGACTTGAACGTCGGTTGCGTATTGAGTTGGGGACCATGTTGGTATTACCAAAAGCAGTACTTTGACGGCAAAGTATCCGAGCTTTCGCGGCCTGGTAGTCTCATGCGTTACGATGTCGAAGTAAGTGGTTTTCCATCATCGCATGCTGGGCATCTATGCTTGCTGAATTTGGTCGAAGATGACTATCCAGGAACCCACTCCATCGAAGAGTGGCCGACATGGACCTTGCCCGTATTGCAGTGGGGCCAGCAGCAGGGTGGTGTCGTTGGTTATAGCCACAGCGGCTGGGGCTTAGCACTGCCGGACTACTTGCCCGACGGTTCGCGTGGTGCGCTGCCGAAGACCTGGGGTGGGGCAGACTCGGGACAAAGGAGTCGCGCTGCCGACAAACTACCCGACTACGCCATGCCCCCCTTCGACGGCATTGGTGCCAACGAATTTATCGTAGCTGTGACGCATGACGCTTGCGATTTTATCAGCGCCGTCGATACGCCCGTGATATGGGAGATGAACATTTGGTATCACACGTTGAACTGTGGCTTCCGCTCGCGCATCAGCGGCGAGACCGACTTTCCATGCATCTACGGTGAACGCGTTGGTCTGGGTCGCAGCTACGTTCAAGTCCCCGAGCTCACGTCGGCGGCTGACCTGCACTTCGAAGATTGGGTGCAAGGTCTTAAGGCAGGCCGCAGCTACGTCAGCGATGGCTTGTCACACCTGCTTCAGTTCTCAGTTGGCGATCAGCAACTCGGTGCACTGGGCAACGCGGGGAAAGCCAGTCAGTTGAATCTGGCACAGGCTGGCAAACAGACAGTGAAATGCCAAGTGGCTGCGATGCTACCTAAAAACCGCGACTCGCTGGGAAAGTCCATTGCTTCGCGGCGTTTGGATGAAAAACCATACTGGCATTTAGAACGTGCGCGACAGGGTGAGACTCGCAAAGTACCGGTGGAGCTGATCGTCAACGGCCAGTCGGTTGCCCAGCAAATGATCGTGGCCGACGGCAGTCCCCATGCGCTCGAGTTTGAGGTCGACTTGCCTCACTCGTCATGGGTCGCAGTTCGCATTCTGCCATCGATGCATAGCAACCCGATTTTTGTCGAAGTGGCTGGCCAGCCGGTTCGCGCCAGTCGTCGCAGCGCCAGTTGGTGTCGCGATGCGGTTGACGTGTGCTGGAGTCAAAAACGCACCAAGATGCGTCAGGAAGAAATCCAAGCCGCCAAACAGGCCTATGACCAAGCCCGCGCAACGTATGCGAAGATTCTCGCCCAGGCGGTCGCTGAGTAGTCGGGCTCCCACTTCACTTACTCGCCGCTTCGGCCCTCGTTTGCTGAATACCCTGTACAGCTTCCCGCATTCGTGCCAGCGAATCCTGGTTGCGAGGCGTCCCGTGCCCAGCATGTTTACTGACGAACACGGAAATTCTTTCAAACTCGTCGGCGTCGGCTGCCAACGGATCACGGCAGAATTCGGCAAGCTTCAAGTAGTGCCCAACTGCTTCCACCGGCATGTCGGCATCGAACAGGCGGCGCGCCAGTCTCGCCGCGAATTCCTCCTCGGTCTGCTCGACGTTCCAGCAT
>CAKQNH010000707.1 GCA_934255105.1 uncultured Pirellulaceae bacterium | reverse complement strand
CCACGGCAGCCTACGACGCTATTGAAACTCACGCCGACGCAGACTTAGCGATGGAGCAAGCCGAATTGTCGATGCACTATCGCACTCCCGACGCCCAACGCTTGCAGTGGGCGCAGCAGATCGTGGCGGAAATGGGAGACCGCTTGCCAAAGACGCTACCCGAGATCTACGCGCGAGAACAAGTCTTTTTGAATGACATGCAAACGACCGAAATTATCGTGCAAGCAATTCGGATCGGCGACATAGCCATCGCCTCGACCCCTACCGAAACCTACGCCCTTAGCGGTCTGAAACTCAAACATCAGAGCCCGCTGGTTAAGACGATGGTGATCGAGTTGGCCAATGGTGCCGAGGGCTATATCCCTCCGCCCGAGCAACATCCGCTGGGTGGCTATAACACCTGGCCCGCTCGCTCTGCAGGCCTGGAGCCAACCGCCGAACCGCGAATCGTGGCTGCCGACCTATTGCTGCTTGAAAAAGTTAGCGGACTTCCACGCCGCAACTTTGAGCAAAGCCAAGGCCCGGCCGCAGAAGCAATCTTGGGGCTCAAGCCACTGGCCTACTGGCGGCTAGACGAAATGGCAGGCAACGGCGCAATCGATTCCAGCGGGGCAGGGCGGACAGCCGTCTATGAACCCAACGTGCTATTCTTCCTAGAAGGACCGGTCACGGCGAACGAGCCAGCAGCGCTCGGCCCCTGGGCATCGTTCACAACCGAAGACGACACGAACCGCTGCGTCCACTTCGCCGGCGGACGACTAGCCACGCAGTTGCCCGAATTGCAGGAGGACTATAGCGTCGTGCTGACGTTCTGGAATGGCTTGGCCGTCGGGGCTCGCGATGTGGCCGGTTGGATGTTTTCGCGCGACTACGCCCACACTCTCAGCAGCGGTGGCCTGCATCTCGGCTTGTCGGGCGGAGCGGATCAACCGGGGCGTTTGATGCTGCAAGCCGGCAACGACAAACCACAGTTTGGAAAGTCCAGCACGCCTCGCTGGCAGTGGGGACGCGCCGTGTTGGTCAAGTCGGGAAATCATATCAAGGTCTATCAGGCGGACTCCGAAAGTCCCGAAATTTCGTTGGAGCTAACTGAAGAACAAGCTGCCGCGCCAAATATTGCCGCCTTGTTTTTCGGAGGTCGCAGCGACCGGCATGACAACTGGGAAGGTAAGCTGGATGAGATCGCCATTTTCGATCGGGCGTTGAGCCCCAGCCAGGTGGCAGAATTGCTGAAGTAAGCCACATTGCTGAAGCTAGCAGAGCCGCTGACATAGGCCGCGTTGCTGAGGTAGTGTGAGAAGCAGCGTCCAAAATTATCGCTAGTGCTCCGACCAGACTAGATCTTGGGGTTGCAGTCTTAACTGTAGAACGGTTGCCCCAACCGTTTTCCGAAGCAGTTGGGACAACTGCTCTACACTCTACCCCAATATTAAAGCTGGACGGAGCGCTAGAGCAAATTTGGACTGCTGCGACTTGTCGTAGCTTTTGGCTGTAGTCCAGAGGCCCTACACACTCCGACGGTGCAGAGTCATTCGGCGGCGGAGAGTCTATTCGACGGCGGCAACTCCTTCGACAGCGGTTTGGGCCTCGAAGCTGTACGTCTTTGACTCGCGCTGGTTCACACCGCCAAACACTCATCGTGACAAAGGTTCGCATAAAAGCTATGACAAGTCGCAGCAGTCTACGGAGCGTAGCTGTGCGTTAAGGAATCCGCGACCGTCGAAACGTCCTATACGGCAATCGACGTCCCGAGAGGAGAAGAGGAGAGAGGAGGGTGTGGAGAATGTATCGTAGTCGGCCTGCGGAGATTGGTGTAAGCTGATGTCGGGCCCGCATCGCGATAGAATCAGCTCCACCAGTGTTCCGAACCTCAACCGCTCTCAGTAAAAGGCTATCTCATGCGTCTATTTCACGTAGTATGTTTGATGATCTGCGGCTTATCGCTGGTCGCCTGCACGAAACAGCCCGGCGATGGAACAGACGTTGCCGCTCAGCCCGACGCCGCCGCGTCGACAAAGGGTGCCGATGCGGCTGCCGAAGATGCATTGGCCATGGCGAAGGAAGCGGCTGAACCGGAGATCGACTACGGCGACTGGCTGCGGCCACCAGAGGGCCTGGATCGTCGATACCGCGAGCCCTACCCAGAACTGGTTCGGGCGGCTCAAGCTGGTGATGCCAACGCACAAATGAATCTGGCGCTGTTGTCACAACAGATTGCGTCGGCGCTCGCTCGCTCGGGCAATACCGATACGGCGTACGAGTTTATCTTGCAAAGTGGCCGGGCGCTGCGGGCTGGGATGCCACAGGGAGCCGACATTCTGCCAGAAGCGGCGATTGCCAACATCTACTTTAATGAAGCTAGCGCGCTGGCGCGTAGTGGCCAGCTCCCCGCCGCCGTATCTGCGATAGACGATGCGGTTGCGCACGGCTTTAGCCAGCTCTCGGCCATCGAAGATGATCCTGAACTGGCCGCCGTGCGTTCAACGGATGGGTATGCTGAGCGATTGGAGGGTTGGCAACAAACGATTAAAGAACGCGCGCTGGCCGCCGCTCGAAAAGACTTAGAAGCTGGCGAGACGTTTCCCTTTAAGTTTGTGGGAACCGATATCAACGGCGACCAGCAGAGCTTGGAGGCGCTTGCCGGAAAAGTAGTCATCGTCGATTTCTGGGGCACATGGTGCCCACCCTGCCGCGCAGAAATACCATCTTTTGTGAAACTGCAGGAGAAATACGCTGAACAGGGTTTCCAAATAATCGGGCTCAACTACGAACGCAAGGAGTCGGAGGAGGAGAATTTAAAAGCCGTGCACGAATTCGCCAAGGAGTTCGGCATCAATTACCCTTGCATCTTGAGCGATGAAGAGACGCGGGCCCAAGTGCCCGGTTTCCGCGGCTATCCAACGACGCTGTTTATCGACCGCAGCGGAAAGGTTCGCATGACCGCTGTTGGATTGCATCAATACGCCTATCTGGAAGCGGTGGTCAACGTGCTGTTGGAGGAAAAGCCTAACAGCTAGTATTAGTTTTTTGGACACTTCTCGCTGAACGCCACCCATAGTCTCGATTTTTCGTACTCGTACTCAATGAAATGATACTCGTACTCCTACTCGATTCGCATGGGGGCATCGAGTAGGAGTACGAG
>CAKQNH010000706.1 GCA_934255105.1 uncultured Pirellulaceae bacterium | reverse complement strand
ATCCAGGCGATGACCTCGGACATGCAATCCGCCATCACGGCCGACTTTTGGACGCGGCACAGCGTGGCGGAGTTGCAACAGTGGTCTCCGCGACAATTGGAGACGTCAGGGCGATTGATTCAGCCCGTATTGTATTCGCGCGGTGCCGATCACTTTAAAACGATTCCTTGGAGAGAGGCTTTCGACCGCATCGAAGCCCAGTTCAAAAACCTGGAGCCCGACCAGACCTTTTGGTACTTCAGCGGTCGCAGTAGCAACGAAGCGGGTTTCTTATTGCAGTTGGCCGCTCGTCTATACGGCACCAACAATGTCAACAACTGCAGTTACTACTGTCACCAGGCCACTGGCGTGGGGCTCAATCAAGCGTTGGGTACCGGCACAGCCACGGTGACGTTGGACGATCTAGAGGCCAGCGATCTGGCCATGATCATCGGTGGCAATCCAGCCAGCAATCATCCGCGACTGATGACTTCGCTAACCCACCTGCGTCGCCGCGGCGGCAAGGTGATCGTGATCAACCCAATGCGCGAATTGGGGATGGTCAAATTCCGCATCCCCAGCGATTGGCGGAGCATGCTGTTTAATGCCAATGTCGCCACGCATTATTATCAGCCACACATCGGTGGAGACTTAGCTCTGCTGAGCGGTGTGGCTAAGGCGGTGGTCGAACTGTCGGCGCACGACATGAATTTCTTACAGCAGCATTGTCGCGATGCCGACGGCCATCTGGCTTGGCTCGCACAATTGGACTGGGCGGAGCTGGAGGCAAAGAGCGGCATCAGCCAAGCTGACATGCGCGAGATCGCTGTATTGTATGGAGCATCCAAAGCAGCGATTTTTGGATGGACGATGGGCATTACGCATCACTTGCATGGCGTGGAGAACGTCAATGCCATCGCCAATCTGGCATTGCTGCGTGGCATGGTGGGCAGGCCCGGAGCGGGGATGATGCCCATTCGCGGCCACTCGAACGTGCAGGGCATAGGCTCGGTTGGCGTGACTCCGAAACTCAAGGATGCGATCTTTGAAGGTTTGCGGGAGCACTTCGGCGTGTCGCTCCCCACGACTGCTGGACTGGACACGATGGCCTGCGTTGAAGCTGCTCACGCGGGACGGCTCAAAGCGGCCGTCTGCCTGGGAGGCAACCTGTTCGGGTCGAATCCCGATGCGAATTATGCTCGCGACGCACTGAATAAACTGGACATGCTCGTTACGCTCAGCACTACCTTGAACACCGGGCACGTGCATGCGTTGGCCGAGCAGACACTGATTCTGCCCGTGCTGGCGCGCGACGAGGAATCGCAGCCGACGACGCAGGAGTCGATGTTCAACTATGTACGAATGAGCGACGGTGGACCCGCTCGCCTGCGCGGCCCGCGCAGTGAGATTCGGGTGATCGCTGAATTGGGCAAGCGTTTGGTCGGCGACCAGGAAGCGGTGCGTTGGTCAGAGATGGAGCAGGGGAGTACGATTCGCCACTGGATTTCCAAAGTTGTGCCCGGCTTCGCGGCCATCGATAACATCGACCAGACGAAACAAGAGTTCTTGATCGAGGGGCGTGCCTTTCACACTCCGCAGTTCAACACGCCCGATGGCAAAGCCGTGTTGCGTCAGTACGCGCTACCTGAATTGGCGGGCGGACAGGAAAATCAATTGCGGTTGATGACGGTGCGCAGCGAAGGCCAGTTTAATACGGTGGTCTACGAAGAGGAGGATTTGTATCGTGGGCAGGAGCGTCGCGATTTGGTATTGATGCACCCCGACGATATTCGCCGACTCGGCTTGCAACCCGATCAAGCCGTAACCGTCCGCAGCGACGTGGGGCAGCTCTCAGGCTATTTGGCGCGGGCCTACGATGCGATCAAGCCGGGCAATGCGTTAATGTATTATCCCGAAGCCAACGTGCTCGTCCCCCGCACGCTCGACCCGCAGTCCAGAACGCCCGCCTTCAAGGCCGTCGTCGTCACCATCGCGCCTGTGTAAAATTCTTTTTTGAAATCTTTGGGGAGATTTGTGTGCCTACGGTTTTTCTTTGGGCTTGTCGGCTTTGTCGTCGAGCTTGCCGCGCGGTTGCTTGCGATTGTTGCGGGCGAGCGCTTTGGCGTCTATGGCTCCCAGCGCCTTGGCACCTGTGACGTGGATCGACTCGGCCTGCAGCATTCCGTTGGGCATTTTCAAGGCGTTGATGCTGACGTCATCTCCGGGCTGACAATAGCTGGGATCACCCGCCGATACCGTAACTTTTACCTCTGACGCCGCTTGGAAAATCAGCGGCTGATGGCCCGCGACCACTTGCATGCGGTCGCCTTGAATCGCACGCACCAAGCCGACCACTTGGTAAGCCCGCACTGCTGAGGCGGGGGTGGAGGGAGTTGGTCTGCCTGCCGCGCCTCTATTTGCACCCTGGCGGTTCGCTGGTGGTGTTTTGGCCTGCGCGTCATCATCGTCGAGTGGATAGATGCCGGGGGTTTGGCTTTGTCGCGCCTCCAGAGATAAACGTTGGCCGAGCAGAGGGCGGAATATTTCCAGTTCCGCCAAGGGAGCTTGGGGTGTTCCAGCCATATCCAATTCGGCTGTGAAGCGGACCATCAATCCAGGAGCTAGCACGCTTGGTTCGGCCGTGCCCGTGTAACGGAAACTCGTATTATCATTCATCAGCACGACGTTGGGCGTCTGGTCCTCGGCCGTTAACTTTAGTTGGTTACCGGCGATAGCCTCGAGTTTGCCAGTCAATTTGGCGATTTCAAGGCCACCTGCGACGTCATCCTGCGCAAGCGAGCGCGAGTCTACTAAGCTGGTTAGAACACATCCAAACAGAGCAACCAGAGTGAGTGTCGGCAGTTTTTGTCTCAACATTGCAGCGGGTCCATGGCTAAGATAGTTTTTGTCTAAGATGTTTATGCACAACGCCTTGCCTACATTCGTTAAACTGCGGACCTAACGGCCCGCGTGCTGCTGAGCTAGGACGCGCGGGGCACCCGCCCACGCGGTTTAACGAGCGCAACTGGCGACAGTTGTTCTTCGCTGGATGCTTGATGTAGCGAACACACGTCTGAGATTATACTCACTTAAATCACCTATTTCGAACGTATGAGCCCAAAATGAGTCCCTCCCCGTCGCCGATTACCATTCGATCGCTGCAGAATATGAAGCAGCAGTCGCAACGGAT
>CAKQNH010000705.1 GCA_934255105.1 uncultured Pirellulaceae bacterium | reverse complement strand
TCCCGATGCTGCCCTGATGACCTTTGTCGATACCGATGCCGTCACCATTGACCCGGACACCCAAATGCTAACCATCGTGCAGACATTCCTGGACCAAGCTACGCGACGATTGCCAGTGTTGGAGGAGGGGCGATTGGTAGGTCAGGTCAGTCGCCGCGATGTGATGCGTAAAGTAATGCAACTGGGCCGGACCAAACGCTGTGGCCAAGCGGAGCTGCTTTATCTGTCCGCCCTCGCCGAGGGGAACTTGCAGACGGTGGCCATGCGCATTCGATAGAGGTAGAAACGGAACAGCCATAGCATTGGCTGCCAAGTTCCAGCGGCGTGGTGGTTGCCATGACTTGCTCCACCACTGTGCACGCACCGAATGGTTCAGTTCACGACAGCGCTGGCTAGGCTGCTCATTGCTAGGCTGCTGGATGCTAGGCTGCTGGCTGGTGGACAGGCCGCAGCGGACGCTGACAGGTCGAGCGCTTCTGGAGCTGCTCCGCACTGTAGTGGAGTGGAAACTTCAAGCAATCGCGTCGCGGGATACCATTCCACATCCACGCGAGTTCGCAGTCGTTCGGCAAGTTGTAGGGTTTGTCGGCACGGGCGCCACAGAGCGTTAACAAGTTGCGGAAGTTGGATGTCGATAGCCTCGCTCACTACGAAAGATTCGAGGCTGCGGCGGGCCACGATGACGGTGGTTGTGCCATCGAGTTGCTCGCGTCTGAGTGCTTGCCGGGCTACCTGCTCATGTTCGGCCGGGGTGATAACACATCGGTAGAGCTTGCGTCCACTCTGCGCGGCGGTAGAAGAGAAACTGCCAATTTGCTGGAAGGACAGACGGCTTTGCTCGCCATGCTCAGTTCCGTTAAGCTCCTCTGGCGTGATGCCCATTTCAGATGCCAAGCGAGAAGTCAGCGTGGCGGAGAGGGACAGCATGTATTTCAAATCGAATGATGATTCGTGGCCCTCCATGTCACCGGCTTCGCTCGGAGGTGGGGCCTTTTCCATGCCTACCTGCTGGGCTGCCATGCGATAGATCGTCGTTTCTAGCACCGCGCGGACGCGATCTGCTAGCAGCAAAGTTTTGGGAGGCAAGCTCGGACCATCGCGGTCGCAAATGGACTCGCCAGTCACCTTTTCCGCCGCTATTGATGCGCACCACGCCTGAACCTTGTTGGCCAGCAGCCGTCCGTCGCGCTGGAAGTCTTGCAACATGCTCAGGCACTGCTGACTAAATAGTTTGAGGTACTGGCACACGCCTATGGATAATTCCTCACAGCGGCCGGCCAGCAGGCGTCGCCGGATTAGTTCTGATGACAAGCCAACAGCATTTTGTTCGTAAAAAGTCATCATGGCTTCGACGGCTTGGAGCTGAATCTGCGCAATCTGATTCCAGGAGTAGGCACGCAATTTTATAATTCTGGCTATGGCGTTCTTCCATGTCGCGCGGTCCTCTGCCAATTGTGCGAAAACCACATCAGCTTGGGTAGCCAAGCGGCCCGGCCAACAGCTATAACCAGGCGGCGCTGGCAGCTGGTCTGAGTCCGGTGTTGCGGATGAGTCGACGAGATAAATTCCCAGCTCGGACAACAGGCGCTTAGTGAAATCACTGCAGGCCTGTGCCGCGAGTGAAAGGTCGCGACTGTCCGGCACACCGCCCTGGTTCGCACTGCCCTGAAGGTTGTGCTGTGCAGTAAATTTTGGGTTGACAGTGCGAAGCGATGGCCCGACGAAGTTTTCATAAGCTTGCGTTAACGTTTGCTCACAGCACCAGCGTGCAAGACGCGCTTCGGTCAAGTGCGGCGCTATGCGCAGCGGGGAGCTGACTGCGGATTGCAGCCATCCGCAAGCTGGGCTGGAGTGCTGCACTGCATCCAGCCGCACATCTGCCAGCGCGGCACCCAGGGCAGACTGAGCATCCAGCCATGCGACGGTTGCTATGCTTCTGCAGGCTTCTTGCGCGTCGACTGTCTGGCCGTGCAGGCCGCCTTCGACCAAAGTCACCCAATCGAGCGGCTTATTCGATGCGATCGGTTGCAGTGTATCACCAAAATGCAGCGGAGCGACCTCGTGGTCGCCATTCATCAAAAACGTCAACTCGGACAGCGTTGAAATAGCCGCTGCTGAATAGAGATTGGCGTTGGCGTTATTTGTCGTCGTGGCCGCAGACACAACGCCGCACAAGCGGTACTGGGTGAATCCGTGCGCTGCCAAGATGCGACGTACCATGAATCCCATTTCCGCCAGCAGCGCGCCGCCGGTGCCGCCGTGTAGGGATGCCAGCAAATAGATGCGAAGTGGTTCGTGAGAGTCGGGGTCCTGTTCGTGTTGACGAATCAATTCGCCAAGATCTCTGCTGAGGCGGTTGCGCAGCGCGGCGTAATGATGTAACAGTGCCAAGATTGCGAGCGGTCGAACGCCTTCGGTCTTGAGCGAGCGAGGTATGTTATACAGCCAGCGGCGGGACAGGGGGCCAAACAATTCCGGCTCAGCCGTACGATATTCACTAGGATGGAAGATCGGCAGTTGGAAGGCATAGCGCGCTGGAACGCGCTGAACGCAGTCTTGGCTCGTCAGACGGTCGAGGGCTGTACCGTCGGTATCGATTACAGCCCATCCGTGATCGTCTACTGCTAGTCGGTTGTCGCAATCCTGTTCGGCCAATTGGCGCACGCGCTGCAGCGCGAGGCCTCCAGTTCCGCCCAGCCCGATAAACATGGAACGAGAGTTCATCCAGTGCCTGGCCAGCCCGCGCGTATCGATGGCGGGCTGTAGCGCTTGGCGGTCGTGCAGGGGAGTAGCAATGAGGGTTCGGTGATCGTCGATTTCGGTCGACTGCAGATCTCTGCTCTCATCGCTGTTGCTACTGCAGCGAAATTGCGTGACGGGCAGTACGGCTCCACGCGTTTTCATCAACTGATCGACAAACTGTCGACATGTGCCGTAGCGGTCGAGCGGGTTCTTCGCAAGCGCGCGAGCTAAGATGGCGCGATCTGCTGGCGGCAGTGCATCTAGTTCCGGTTGTTGTGTTAGGTGTTGACGCGCGAGCTCTCCCATCGATTTGCCCTTGAAGGGCAGTTGGCCGGCCAGCATCTCCATGTAGACGATGCCCAGCGAGTACTGGTCGCTGCGGTAATCCGGGCGCCCGTCGAAGATCTCAGGCGCAGAATAAGTTGGAGTCAGCCCGCTGACCAG
>CAKQNH010000704.1 GCA_934255105.1 uncultured Pirellulaceae bacterium | reverse complement strand
GTGTTGGGAGCTGCCCACTCGCTGCTGACCATTACATTGTGTCGAGGTTGGTACCAAAAATCGTAGTTGTAATTCATTCCTTCCAACGAATTTTCCCATCGACCGACCACGTTGAATTCAGGATTGATTTCAAGAAAGCCCCCGGGCGCATTGCCTTTTGTATCTCCCAACATAGAGATCATCATGACGCCATCGGCTCGGCAGTGAACGGTATGAGGCACGGATAAATCCGTCTTCAGCGCAATGTCCGCAGCCGTAATCGTCTTGTGCAGTTTCAGCTCTGTGGGATCGACGGCATCGAGGATATAGATGTTCCCAGACTTCAGGCCAGGCACGACTAGATAACGGCGATGTCGTTCGCCATGGCAACTACTGCAGGCGTTCCATCCATAGTGATGCAGTTCGTCACCGATTTGCGGCATCGAGAAACGACCGACTACTTGGCAGTAGGTCGGCGAGCTTGGATCGAGGTCGACGGTTGCCATGTAGTCGGGATGTTCTACTGGCGTGCCAGCGTGGATCGCGCACACGAAAGCGTACTTTTCTGCTTCGGAGACCGCTGCGTCTTGCAGTGTGGCATAGGTTGGATGGCATTGCTCATGATGCTCGTGCGCCCGCAATCGATCTAAAGCCGTCGTTGCCAGCAATCCAGTTGATCCCAAGGTTCCAATAAATTCACGACGCTTCATGGCTTTGATCCTCACGTGCAAGGCAGAGATGCAGAGATAGAGATGTTGCGCAAAGTCCCGTTGCTGCAACTTGTTGGAGACATAATATATTATGCACTGGTTGGCGACGAATTTGTAGGAGCAATTCAACAAATGGCAGCTATCGTGGGTTGCTCCAGTTCACCGTGAAGCAAAAAACTCATGAGCAGGCTCGAGCAGAAGGGCTGGCTGGTGAATGGCACGCTTGCCGATAGCCCGAGCAGACCGCTGGGGCCATGAAGGGCTGCGAGTCGTATAGCTTGGATGATTTGCATTTCGAAACGGAAACCACTACGATTGTCATCGATAAGTAGCGCGACAGACCCGCCTTTAGGAATCTGCTATGACCACTCACCGAAGAACCTTCGGACGCCGCGAGTTTTTGAAGACGACGGCGGCCGTTCCAACTATCATTGGCGCGCACGCTCTGGGACTGGCGGATACCGTCGCTCCTAGCAACCGCATCACGATGGGCTTGATTGGCTGTGGCGGGCATGGCACAGGTTGGAACCTGGACCGGATGCTGGAAAACCCTGAGCAACAAGTGGTCGCGGTGTGCGACGTCGAGGCAGAGCATGCGGCACAGGCGGAAAGAAAGGTCAACCAACACTATTCCAAACAGTTTGGCCGCGATTATAAATGCACGGTGTATCGCGATTTCCGCGAGCTGATCAATCGCCGTGACATCGATGCCGTCGATGTGGCCACGCCGGATCATTGGCATGTCATGCCAGCTCTGATGGCCATTCGCGCAGGCAAGCACGTCATCTGTGAAAAGCCTCTGTCGCTTACCATCGGCGAAGGTCGCCTGCTGGCCGACGAGTCGCAGAAATCGGGCTTGGTATTCCAAACCGCCTCGGAGAATAGGTCCATCGATGCCTACATTCAGATCTGCGAGTTGGTACACGGAGGGTACATCGGCGAACTCAAGCATGCCAAGGTAATGTTACCTAAGAATAATGATGGTCGAGGCAACGAGGATTTTACGATTCAAGATCCGCCCGAGTCCCTGGACTATGAGATGTGGCAGGGGCAAGCACCGCTGGCCGACTATTGCCCGGCGCGCGTGCACAATACCTTTCGCTGGAACTTGGCCTATTCGGGCGGCCGTCTGACGGATTGGGGCGCCCATCTATTTGACCTCGTCCAGTGGGCCAGCGGCCACCAAGAATCTGGGCCGGTGGAAGTCGAGGGGAGCGGCGTGTTTCCGCCGCGAGATGCTATCTGGAATACGGCTGGCGAATTCGATCTGCACTATCGTTATCAGAATGGCTTGACGATGCACGCTTGGAGCGAAGGGACGCCGGGGATCAAATTCGAAGGGACGGAGGGTTGGGTCATGTTCCGAGGCTGGCGAGCTCCACTGACGGCCAGCAATCCCAATATCCTGACCGTAGAAATCCCCGAGTCGAAAAGGCTGCATCGGCCAGCAATCGTCTGCCAGCGTCAGACGGGGAATGGTCCAGCCGGCGGGGAGCATCTGGACTTTACCCACAGCATCAAAAACGGTGGCACGACCTATGCGCCAGCCGAGATCGGCCATCGCACGATCTCAATTTCTCACATCGGGAACATCTCGATGCAGCTCGGACGCAAACTCCGCTGGGATCCTGAGCAAGAAAGTTTTCCTGATGATCCGCAAGCCAACGCGTTGCTGCATCGAGAGCAGCGCGAACCTTGGAGCATCCACAATATCGACTCCTGGCTGAACGTGGGCTAGTACTGCATCACAGTTCTTTGATTTCTATATCTTTGAACAGCACGCGCATGTTTTGCCCGCCGTGCAACTGCATTCCGAAATAGCCGCGACGCGGGCCGGGATCATCCTTGAGGGCTGCGGTCTGCGCGCCGTTGACGGTTACTGTCACATCGCCGCCGATAGCGGTGATGGTCATTTCGTTCCAATCTTTGTCTTTATAATACGTTTTGATCTGCTCCGGTTTGGGCTGCACCACCCAGGCTCGTCCAAGCGTCTCGTACAGCCCCCCCACGTCCTTCCCATCTGCATCGATCTCGGCTTGAAAGCCTTTCACCGAGACGGCATGGTCCACCCGCTGCACTCGAAAGTACAAACCACTGTTTCCCGCCAGGGCTTTGTATTTGAGATGCACGACGAAATCGCCATACTGCTTGTCGGACAGCAACATCCCGTGGCGCTGTTCACTGCTCTCCTGACTGCCCACAATCGCCCCGTCTGAAACCTGCCACGTACCACCTGGAAGCGCAGTCCAGCCATCGAGTGACTTGCCATCGAACAATGGAATGAAACCCTCCTCGGCTCGGGCTGATGCAACGCACCAGAGCAGCAAACAAGATAACAGCAGCGACAGTTTAGGGCGCATGGTCAATTTTCTCCCAGGGAATGAAACGAGGCGGTAAGCCCAATGGATCGGGCAGAGTTCTATATACTCTAGTCGCAGCAGTCCAAGGAGCGTAACCGCAGATCGCCGATTCGTCTCTCAGACTAAGCCTCAAATGCGTCACTAATA
>CAKQNH010000703.1 GCA_934255105.1 uncultured Pirellulaceae bacterium | reverse complement strand
GCCATGTGTGGATACCTGAGTGCGGAAGCGAGACTCATTGCCGGCCACCCAACGTACAGGCAATATCTCTGCCAATTTGGTCGCGACTTGATCCGTAGGTGCGCCGCGCGAACACAGTAAACAACCTCCGCTCTGCGCGATCCAAGTTCGCAAGTTCTCGATAGCTCGATCCGTCAAAAAGCTGTTCGCGTCGCGGCCCAGCATGACTACGCGAAACGAGTCGAGCAGCTCCATGGACTCCAACGGGGAAGCCAAGTTCTTTTCAATGGACCAATCATCCGAGCGCGATGACTCGGTTGACTCGGTAGTCTCAGTGCTTACTGTACCGTCCGACAATCCCTCTGCTGCTGGTGTCACCTTGCGCTGCAAGAATCGTTCGGGACTTATCTGAATTATCGCGGTTAAATCGACGACTGGGTCAGTTGCTAGATTGCGCGACAAAAACTTGCTATCCCAGTAGGGTTTGCCTTCGAGCACCAGCACGCCGATGGGCGCATTAAGTCGCTGAACGAGAATCGCCGTTTGATTGTCTGCCGTGGTGACTTCACCCGCGACTTCGGACGCGGAAATGCGATAACGCTGGATTGCCGATTGCACACCTTCGGGTATTGTGAAGCGAACTTCTTGCACAGGGTCGGCAGTTAAGCGGATGCTTCGAGTTTGAATGACTTGGTCGTCGTGCATTAGTTGAATTGCAGTTATTTCGCCAGCCAAACCGTTATGTCCAATGCTCACGCGAAGCGAAATTGGATTCTTGGGAAACGCGATCATCCGTGGATTCTTCGCGGTGAGCGACATGTTTTTCATGCCGACCGAAGTTCCGAGAGTTACCGTGTAGATGGGGGTTGCCAGTGCGTTGGATTCGCGAGCCGCTTGCAGCACCCGCTGAACTGTTCCCGCATTGTGTGCACCGTCGGAGACCAGCAATAGGGCATGCCCAAGTGGCGAACCATTGCGGTTGGTACTGGCGATGGCCGCCGCAATATCGGTGCGGTGTCCCTGCGGCAATTGCGACGCGTCTGCTGAATCGACAAGTGTTTGAAGGCTATCCCCGAAAACTTGACGCCGAACTTCAACCGACTCGACGGATTGGACTTGTTTCGCCAGCTCAAGAGCGCGATCCCAGCGGGCTTGCGCACCATCCTCACCAATGTCCGCCGTCCGCATACTCATCGTGCCATCGACGAGAACGCTGAGCAAGGGGCTCCCCGGCAAGGGAGGAATTGTCTGTACCCAAGTAGGATTGAGTGCGACGAGCAGAGGACCGATGAGGCCGACCAATAGTAATCCCGCTAGTAGCCAGCGGCGCGCGGCAGGCAAGGATGAGTCGCGGCGAAGCGCATAGGATCCGACCGCTACTGTTGCAGCGGCAGCAAGCGCCCACCATAAGCCAAGCGGAATTTTAGGATCGATGGTCCACAAAGTTTTTACTCTAAATTAGACGACACAAACTACATTCGGCTCACACGCAGGGCTACGATCTCAGCAATCAGACCAAGCAAACATGCGACGATTAGCCAACTCCAAACACTATCCGATTCGCCGTCCTGCGCCCTGGTCGAACTAAAGCCCACACGACGTTGATCGCTCACGCGTTCTACTAGGACCTCTCGATCAAGCGATTGCAAATCTGCTTCGGCAGCGGGTGCGCTCGTAGCCACCATCCACATTGGCGTCGACTCTTGTTGCAATGCATAAATCCCAGCACCGGCGGGTTCAGGCCAGTTCCAAACAACAGAGCCTTGCCCCGCAGACCACTCCCACGTGCCAAAGCTCCCATCCCCAGGTGGCTCGCCCTCTATCGTAGTGGGCAGCAGTGTTGCCGCCTCACTCACATTGGGTGGTAACATCCGAACCATCGATTCGCCACAGGCGACTTGCTCGCCGCCACCACGCCCCGCCAAGAGAGCTTGCACGAGTTCGCTCATTACCGGAAGGAACGAGGAGTGGACGGCCCAGTTGGAGCGCCCAAGATCTGCATTCAAGACGGCCAGTTGCCCCGCGCCCACACTGGTAACATAGAGCAGAGTTGATGTATCGCTCAGCTCGGCTAACACTTGGTCGCGCAAGCCTTCCGCCGTGGCTCGCGTGGCGAGTCCTCCGAAGAATCGTACACTCCGCAATGGAGAAGCATCGGGGGCACCTAAAACTTCAAATGGCATTTGACGGTTCATCACCTGCTGAACAAACAGATCCTTGCGCTCGCTTCCAGCCGCGACCGGGTGCAGCGTCACCGGCGGCTGAAAATCGCCACCAAGGAGTTGCGACAATTGCTCCAGATTCACGGCGTCGACCAATTCGCTAGTCACATACAGGAGCCCTCGTCCACGTCGCAATTGCGATGCAATGCCTTGCAAGACATCCTTGCCAAGCGAACCTGGATGATCGAGTACAAGGACATCGCTCTCTGGCCAACTGCGAAACGCCACATTTGCAGAATCGACACGCAACAGTTGCTGAACCATCCCGGCCTCCGATGGCCTGGGCGCTGCTGTTGGGCTCAGAGCTACGTTGAGTACGCGCTCGATATAAAAGCTCGACGAAGGGATTTCTTGAGGTTTTTGACGCGAGGCCACCAGGACGCGTACGGCGGGGCGAACGCGTACGGCCACCGGTCGCTCATCGTCATTGGGCAAACTGTCGAGATTGCTTTCCAGTCGCGCCCAGCCGGGCTTCCAACCTGCCGTGGCAAATTGGATCGATTTGGTCAACGTTTCCGTCGTCTGCGGCAGCATTCTGGCCGACAGTAGATGCTGGCCGTCGGACAAATCGATTCGGCAACGCACATCCACTTCTCGTTCGGAAAAGTTCGCGACATCGACTTCCAGCATCACCGCTTGACCGACGATAGGTTCGGAAGCGAAGCGTACACCTTCAATGGCCACATTCCCAAGATCCGGTTGATCGACTGCGTGGAATTGAACATTGACATCAGCCGGAAGCAGATCGAGGATCAATGTGCCCCAGTTGCTGCGTTGGAAGTCGCTGATGATGACGAGTTCTTTCTTGCCGCCGTCAACTCCAGCAAGCATGCGTCCGGCGACTTCCACGGCGGCGCGCGGATCACAGCGTTCCGCTCGAGGCATTGCCTGTTTTATGGCAGTACGCAATCCGTTTAGATTGCGTGATAGCGAATCGAAAACGCTGCGCGGCCGCGCGCCTGCAAAAATAACTTTGGCATGGCTACTGGCTCCCGTTTCA
>CAKQNH010000702.1 GCA_934255105.1 uncultured Pirellulaceae bacterium | reverse complement strand
GGCTTACGTCGCGCGTCATCGCCAACCGCATTTGGCTGCACTACTTCGGACGCGGCATCGTCCGCTCCCCTAACAACTTTGGGCTGATGGGCGATCCGCCAACTCACCCTGAACTGCTCGACCACTTGGCTACCGAACTGGTCCGCGACGGTTGGCACTTGAAGCGGTTGCATCGCAGCATTCTTTTGTCCAGCACGTATCGTCTGAGCGTAGACGACAACCCGCAGGCCGCTGCACACGATCCCAGCAACAATCTGTTTTGGCGGCAGAACATTCGCCGGTTGAGCGCTGAACAAATCCGCGATTCAGTGCTGGCCGTCTCTGGACAATTGAATCAGCAACTGCATGGTCCCAGCATGTTTGTCTCGCTGTCCGACGAGGTCTTGGCGAGCCAGTCGCGACCGGGGGAAGGCTGGGGAAACTCGCCCGCCGATCAGCAGGCGCGGCGCAGCATCTACATCCATGTCAAGCGTTCGTTGCCGGTGCCCATGATGTCCGCTTTCGATTTTCCGGAGACCGACATCAGTTGTGAAGCGAGGTTCTTGACGACGCAGCCCGGCCAAGCGCTGACCATGCTCAACAGCCAGTGGATGCAGGAGCAGGCGCAGGTGTTTCAGCAGCGCGTGGCTCGCGAGGTGGGGGATGACCTACAGCGTCAAGCCGTGCGCGCACTGGAGCTGAGCACCAGCCAAACGGCCGAGCAAGCCGACGTGGCCGAGCTGGTCAGATTGGCACAGCGGCTGAAGAATGAACAGCACCTGAGCGATCTCCAGGCCCGCCAAGCGATGTGCTTGGTCGCTCTCAATATCAACTCTTTCTTCTATTTGGATTAGAGACATGTCTAGCGATCGATCTGGCGGAAGCTTTTGTAGACGCACGCGTCGCGAACTGCTGTGGCAGACCGGGGCCGGCTTCGGCGCCGTCGCGTTGTCGGCCGTGATGGGTCGGGATCTGTTTGGCAATCAGCCACTTGCCGAGAAAGCCGCCACCCCGCATGCAAACCCACTGGCAGCCAAACCACCACACTTTGCGCCCAAAGCCAAGAGCGTCATCTTTTTGTTTATGTACGGTGGGCCTAGCCACATCGATACGTTCGACTACAAACCCGCCATGGTCGGCACTGATGGCAAGACGGTCGAGGTCAAAACTTTTGGACGTGGGGGCCATCGCAATCAGGGGCGTATCGTTGAGCCGCGGTGGAAGTTCAAACAGTACGGCGAGTGCGGCAAGTGGGTCAGCGATTTGTTTCCCCATGTAGCACAACAGGTCGACGATATCGCCTTCCTGCACTCGATGACTGCCGACTCGCCCATTCACGGCTCGGCCATGTTGATGATGAACTCCGGAAAAATCCTCAGCGGCTCGCCAGCGCTCGGCTCATGGGTCAACTATGGCTTGGGCTCGGTCAACGAAAATCTGCCGGGCTTCGTGGTCATGCTCGATCCAACCGGTGGCCCGATCAGTGGCGCGAAGAACTGGTCCAGCGGCTACATGCCGGCCACTTATCAAGGGACCGTTTTGCGAAGCTCGGGGAGTCCCATCTTGGACCTGCAAGCCCCGCTGGGAGTAACGCGAGCCCAGCAGCGTGAAGTGCTGGATGCGATCGGGGCGATCAACGCGAGGCATTTGGCCCGCCATGCCGACAACGATGAACTGGCCGCCAGAATCGCCAGTTACGAATTGGCCTACCGCATGCAAGAGCACGCACCGGATGCAGTCGATATGTCCCAGGAGGATCAATCGACGCTGGAGCTGTACGGAATCAATCGACCAACTACAGAAGATTTTGGCCGGCGCTGCCTGATTGCGCGGCGGTTGGTAGAACGGGGCGTCCGCTGCATTCAACTCTATAGTGGCGGCTCCCACAATGATGACAATTGGGACGCGCATGGCGACTTGGAAGCGAATCACAATCGACATGCTGGCGCGACCGACCGACCGGTAGCGGCGCTCTTAACCGACCTCAAGCGGCGTGGTTTGCTCGACACGACGTTGGTCGTTTGGGGAGGTGAATTCGGACGCCAGCCCACCGCCGAATATGCTCAGGGGACTGGTCGCGACCACAACGCCTATGGCTTTACGATGTGGATGGCCGGCGGAGGCATCAAGGGAGGTGTCAGTTGCGGGGCCACCGATGAATTGGGGGCAACGGCCGTCGAAAACCCAATGCATGTAAAGAATCTGCACGCCACCATTCTGCAGCAACTGGGACTGGACCCGAATCGCTTGAGCTATTTCTACAGCGGCTTGGACCAAAAACTAGTGGGTGTGGAACCCGTCGACCCGATCCATGAGATCATCGCTTAATGCGTTCCTTCAATAAAATATTTATTATTGCGCTGCCTCGCTGCGCCACGGTTTCACTATGCGATGCGTTGGGAATGCTGGGCATTCCCACCTCGCATCTGGGGCGGATCTACGGGGAAGCCACCACAGCCCACCATCACCCGCAACGCTTGGCGCGCATTTTCAGCCAGCTCAGCCAGGGCGACTACGACTTGGACATCTTGCGCGAGTGCCGTGGCATGGCCGATTACCCCGCCTGTTGTCCCAGCGTATTTCCGCAGCTCGATCGCCAGTACCCAGGCAGCCTGTTTATCAACGTCCGCCGCGATGCAGATTTGCAGGGTTGGCTGCAATCGGTCGAACGACAATTTGTTGGGCTACAGTTGATCAAACAGGGGAAGGTGTCCACAGACGAGGAGCGGAGTTTCATGCAAGTTATGCTCGCCCTACGCGCGATGACCTTTGGACAAAGCCAGTTTGCCCCCATGGTTTATCTAGAGGCATACCGAGCATACCAACGGCAAGTGACCGAGATGTTTACCTCGCGATCAGGCGACCTGCTGCAATTCGAAGATGTAGCGGAGTTGGCCACGCACGGCTTCGAGCGACTGTGCAAGTTTTTGGATTGTCCACACCCCGAGCAGCCTTTTCCCAACTGCAATGCCCATAGCGTGCCGCCTCAATCGGCCTTTATGCAAGCTCTGGCCGATGGGAAGATTACATCGCTGACCGGTATCCTACCTCGCGATCCAGCCACACTCGTGTAGCCGGCGAGATATGGCTGGCGACCGCAGCCAACACTCGGTCGACGCTGATATTGCGCATGTCATGCTGACCTTCCGTAGGGCACCCGCCCGGCGAACAATCGCTGCAGTCGCTCTGTGCGGACAGGATGGACTCGGGGCGATTGTAGGTCTGGGTCCACTC
>CAKQNH010000701.1 GCA_934255105.1 uncultured Pirellulaceae bacterium | reverse complement strand
TGGTGCCACAATCTGGCCAGTCGCAAGGGGGCAGCGATTTACGCTTCGATGCGGAACATACGGTTCGAGTGCTCCCGGCGACCGACGACATGGCCTCCGATACATATACGTTGAAGCTGCAAACCGGCGCGGGCCAAACGCAGCACCTGCGCGCCCTGGCATTGCGCACTGTGCCCACTGACGAATTGCCTGGCGGAGGAGCTGGAACCAGCAAAGCAGGTGGCAACTTTGTCATTACCAATGTTACCGCTAGCGTCGTCTCGGCAGAATCGGCGGTAACGGGGGTGCGATTTGCCAGAATCGACCTGCCGGGGCAAGGCAAGATCCTCTCATTGGCAGAGGTGCAATTGTTTCAAGAGCAGAACAACGTGGCCTTGAATGCGCGAGCCAGGCAGAGCAGTACCGCATTTGCAGGAGACGCGGCGCGAGCCATCGACGGTGAGACAGATGGTGACTACGATCGCAATTCTACTACGCACACTGCCACCGAAGCGAACCCCTGGTGGGAATGCGAATTCGACCAGCCGCAGTCGGTGGATCGCGTGGTGGTTTGGAATCGCACCGGCGGGAGCTTGCTACAGCGACTGGCCGGAGCGCGTCTACAGTTATTGGACGCACAGCGAAAGCCGCTTTACGAACACGTGTTCACTACGCCTCCTGACGTTAGTGTGTCGTTGAGTACGCAGCCTCGCCGCCCCGTTGCATTTACGGCCGCCTACGCAGACCATGCGCAAGATAATTTTCCAGCGGCACACACCATCGATAGCGACGCTTCTAGTGGCTGGGCAGTAGGTGGTGCGATAGCCCGATCGCACTTGCTGACTCTGATCCCCGATGTGCCGTTTGAGCTGGCACCGACGGACGTGTTGGAAGTGCAGGTCGAGCACAACTCGCCTCACCGACATCATTTGCTCGGTAGCTTTCGCGTGGAAAGCAGCCATAGCCCGAGCGTGCGGCACTGGGGATTGCTGGATAATCAGCTCAAATTGGCGCTTGCCTTGCCTACAGCCGATCGCGAGCCCGACCAGCAACGCCGATTTGAGGAGTTCTATTGTCGTTACGTCGCGCCATACAACGACAAAGTGCGTTCTGAAGTGGCTAGCTTGCAAACTCGACTAGCCGCTCTGAAGCCGGGCAGCAGCGTGCCCATCATGCGCGAACTGGACGATGGTTCTCAGCGCGAAACGTTTATACAAATTCGTGGGAACTACAAATCGCTGGGGGCCAAAGTTGAGCCTGGCGTGCCCGCAGTTTTCCATACACTTGGGCATGCAAAAACGATGGCGGAGCGAGCAAATCAGACCGTAGCCAAGGCGAAGAACTCTAACCTAGTATCGACGGCAAGCTCTCCTGTGCAGCGCGTCGACCGACTGGCGCTGGCGCGATGGTTGGTCGACGAGCGCAATCCGCTTACAGCCCGCGTATGGGTTAATCGCCTGTGGGAGTCGCTGTTCGGTATCGGCATCGTCCGTAGCAGCGAAGATTTCGGGGCGCAGGGAGATATGCCGACCCACCCCGCCCTGCTGGATTGGCTGGCCTGCGAATTGATGGACGGCCAGTGGGATAACAAGCGTTTACTGCGATTGCTGGTCACCAGCCAAACCTATCGCCAGACATCGCGGGTGACCCATGAGGATTGGCAGGCGGACCAGGACAATGAGTGGCTGGCACGGGGACCACGCGTGCGTCTGACCGCTGAGATGGTGCGAGATCAGTCGCTATCGGTCGCGGGATTGTTGTCGAGCAAGATGTATGGACCTCCTGTGCGTCCGCCGCAACCGAATCTAGGCTTGAAGGCGGCTTTTGGAGGAGATACCGATTGGAAGAATAGTCTGGGAGAAGATCGCTACCGGCGCGGTCTATATACCAACTGGCGACGGTCCAGTCCCTACCCTTCGATGGCGACCTTTGACGCCCCCAGTCGTGAAGTGTGTATTCTGCGACGCGACAGCACCAACACTCCTTTGCAAGCCTTGGTAACGCTCAACGATCCCGCCTTTGTAGAAGCGGCTCAAGGGCTTGCGCGGAGGGTCGTATTGGTCGACTCAGCGGCCGAGTTGCTCGACCAATCGGCGACTGAATCGCCACCCAAACCAAATCCCGGACCGCAGCCTGAAGCGGGCGACGTGGAGAGCATACAACGCGCCTTCGAACTTTGCACTTCACGCAGGGCGACGGATCCTGAAATGCAGGCCTTGCTCAGCTTGCTAACGACCGCTCGTCAGCATTTCGCCAACGATCCCGTAGCAGCCAAACAATTGTCCAGCGATCCGCTGGGGGCACTGGAGAGTCCGGCGCAGGAGGTTGAATTGGCCGCTTGGACTAGCCTGTGCAATGTGCTGCTGAATTTAGATGAGGTGCTGATGAAGCGCTAGCGACTAGTCGTTGATTCCGCCGAGGCAAGCACTTGTAGAACGGTTGTCCCAACCGTTTGGAATAGCACTTGTAGAACGGTTGTCCCAACCGTTTGGAACAGCACTTGTAGAACGGTTGTCCCAATCGCTTGGAGTAGCACTTGTAGAGCGGTTGGCCCAGCCGTTTGAGGTTAGCTGCTCAGTCGTACGCCCCGCCCGGGCAAGCCGGACGGAAGCGAAAGCACCGGCGGACGCAGCGACTAGTCGTTGATTCTGTTTAATTTGAAGTTACCTAGCCGGATCGGAGTCAACAATGAATCCTCTATTACAGAACTATCAATTGAGAACCCGGCGATATTTCTTGCAACAGGGTGCGCTTGGACTAGGCGCTATCGCCTTGCAGGGCCTCGTGGGCACAGGCAGCGGCGCGGGCGGCCTAGCACAGGCAGCCACCGCCGGGAGTGCACGCTCGCTACAGCCCCATTTTGCACCACGCGCCAAACGTGTGATCTATCTGCACATGACCGGTTCGCCCCCCAACCTAGACATGTTTGACTACAAGCCGGAATTGTCGCGCAGGCATGGCGAAGATTGCCCTGCATCTTTTTTAGAAGGTAAGGAATTCGCTTTTACCGCCGGTACGCCAACGCTACTAGGGACACCGCAGGAATTCCAACGGGTCGGCTCGGCGGGGACATGGATGTCTTCGGCTATTCCTCACTTGCATGATGTGGCAGATGAGATGTGCCTGGTCCATTCCATGCACTCGGATCAATTCAATCATGCACCCGCAGAACTATTGGTATTCACCGGTTCCCCACGCACCGGCAGGCCCTCGATGGGTTCGTGGCTATCGTATGGCTTGGGT
>CAKQNH010000700.1 GCA_934255105.1 uncultured Pirellulaceae bacterium | reverse complement strand
AAACTGAACAGAGTGACCTCGAGCCCCATCAGTGCGTGTCCCCACACCGCACCGATAATACCGAAGGGAATGATGGCCAGGATCAGCAAGGGTTGGAAATAGGAACGGAACTCGACGACTAGCAAAATGTACATAGCCAGCAGGGCTAGCGCCGAACCGATCCCCAAAGACGTAATCGATTCAAAGGTTTGTTGTTGCTGTCCCTCCCAGTTCACGGAAACGCTGGGAAATTTCTGGCGGAATTCGTCGTTGAAATAGTTTGTGCGCAGTGTGTCTGCAATCTGCTGCGCATTGGCCTCGGAGGGGTCTAGGTCGGCGGTGACGGTGATCGATCGCTGCTGGTCCAAGCGGTTGATCTCAGAATAACCGCGCACCACAATCGGGTCGGCGAGTTCCGTTATCGGACGTTCGACGCCATCGCTGCCCCGCACGCGAATTTCGGAAAACTGAGTCAGACTATTGCGCTCGTCTTCCGGGTAGCGCACCATCAGCTTGACCTCGTGTCTGCCGCGCTGCAGTCGCATGACTTCTGCGCCGTAGTATGCGTTGCGGACCGTTTCGGCCAGGTCGGCAGACGTGATCCCCATCGATTGAGCGCGATCTTTGACACGAATCTGAAATTCTAGTTTTCCGGGGGTAGCGTCATCGCGAATATCGTAGACCCCGGTGAAGGTCTCTAGGAAGCGTTTAACATCCTCGACAGCTTGATCCAGTTCGTTTTGCTGCGCAGCGGGGGCCAGCAATTTAAATTCGATCGGCTGGCCGCCGGGGCCCATGCTGGCCGAATCGAAACGAACCAGTTCGGCACCGCTAAACTCACCGGCGGCCTTGCGCCACAATTTGATCAGCTCGGTGCTGCTGATATTCCGCTCGGTGGAATCGCGCAGTTCTACATAGACCTGCCCCACATTGCTGCCACCCCCTTCGGCAGAGCGCATGGGGCCTTGAGCAGTCAACTGTCCGACTTGCCGAAACGTCAATTTGACAGGTCCATGCGTCGCACCGCCCTCGGTCTCGATAGCCTCGCCGCGCGCAGCTTGCTCCTGGTAGAGTTGCTCGCTGACCTGCCGCGCCGCGCTTTCGATACGACTCGTCGCTTCGTCCGCCACGCGGGCGGGCGTGCCATCCGGATAAACGATTTGCGCCAGAATTTGGTTGCTGTCGGTCTTGGGGAACGGGTTGATGGGAATGTAGCCAGCTCGCACCACGGCTACGGTAATGAGCAACAACGCCATTCCACCGCTCAGTCCCAGCAGTGGGTATCGCAGCAGGAAATGAAGCATCGGTAGATAGACTCGATCGCCAAAGCGATCTAAGGCTGCACCACAGACATTGCTTGCACGATTGAAAAGGAACTCCAACGGCCTCACGCCGGCAGACAAGGTGCGCATGATTTTGCCACCCAGCGTGTGTGGTTTCTCAGTCGGATCGTGCGATAGGTGACAGGGGAGCGCCGTGGCGGCTTCCACCACCGATATGGCTAGCATGGCGATGATGGCTACCGGCATAACGGCGATAAACTTTCCCATTACGCCGCTAACAAAGAAGAACGGGACGAATGCAAAGATCGTTGTCAGCACCGCCACGAACACCGACGGCAGCACTTCAACGGTGCCATCGATGGCCGCTTGTGGAAAGCTCTTGCCCATGCTGCGATGCGCATAGACGTTCTCCCCCACCACAATTGCATCGTCGACGACAATACCTAGGGCCATCAGAAATGCGAACATGCTGAGCATGTTCAGCGTTTGGCCGGTGTTTAACAGAATCACCCCGGCTCCCATGATACTGATCGGGATGCCCATGGAGACCCAGAAAGCCAAGCGGAAATCCAGGAACAGCGCCAGCAGAACGAATACGACACACAGCCCTTGGAGACCGTTATCGCGGAGCATCCGCATGCGATCGCGGACATCGACGCTGGTATCGCCCCAGATCTCCAGACTATAGCCGGCGGGAAGCACAGCGCTTTCGGCGTAGCGGTGCACCGCCGCTGTGATATCCAGCAGGTCTTCATCGCTGGTTCGATCGACGCTGATCACCAGCGCCGGTTCTCCGTTGACCTCATTGATATTCGACGAATCGTCGAAGCCATCGCTAATTGTGCCGATGTCTGAGACATTGAGGACCGTCCCGTTGGGTTGTGCCAGCACTGGTAGTTGCTTGAGATCCTCGCCAATTTCGCGACGGTTTTTGCCTCGCAGCAGAATCTCTTGCCCATCGGCCTTGAGCTCACCTCCGGGCATTTCAATATTTTCACGGCGCAGGATCTGAGCCACTGTAGTGAGGGTCAAGCCGTGCTTGCGGAGGGTGTCCTCAGAGATTTCGACATCGATTTGAAAAGGCTTGGCACCTTGGATATTCGCCTGTGAGATCTGTCCCAACTGCAACAGATCGTCGCGGATGCGCTCGGTCACCTCGCGCAGTTTGAACTCGGCGCTGGGATCTTTGGAGTCCGGCCCCATCACGGCTACGCGAATGGCTGGTTCGCGAAAGGTGATCTGCTCGACCTGCGGCTCTTCAGCCAGCTCTGGGAAATTGGTAATGCGATCGACGCGCGAACGAATCTCAGTAACTACCTTTTGCACGTCGCGAACATTGGAGTCGAGCTCGACCAGCACATAGCCACCACCCTCGCGGGCGATGCTCACTAGGCGTTTGATGTTATCCAAAGCCCGCACCGCTTCCTCCACGGGCTGGCAAACCCCCTTCTCCGCATCCGCTGGGGACGCGCCAGGGTATGCCACCTGAACCAAGACAATCTCCAGTTCGAACTCAGGAAACACTTCCCGGCGCAACCAGAAAAAGCTAAGCAGTCCGGTAATCAAAGTGCAGAAGACGATCACGTTGATGGCCGGAGTATTATTCACTGCCCAAGTTACCATGGACCGCATGGATCGGTTTCCTAATGATAGAGGGCGAAGCTATTCCAACGGCGACTTGCGGACTCGGATCGGTATAATCCCGTCGGAATCGATGCCCGGAAGCGGCGTAACGACAACTTGGTCACCGGCGACCAGGCCGCCGTGCCGCGCTTCGCATACCCAATACTCGATAGGCTGTGGAGTATCTTCCCGCGAGGTGCTACTCCGCCTGCTATCTACAGGCTGTCTCACTCCATCGGTGCTGTTTGGCTGAGCTGTGTGTGACTGAAAGGCGGTTGGCTGAACGCCACTTTTGTCGCTGGCTGGGTCGGCACCGTCTTGGCTGGGTGACGGTCCGCGATAG
>CAKQNH010000699.1 GCA_934255105.1 uncultured Pirellulaceae bacterium | reverse complement strand
GGAAAATCCACCCCACAGACACCCGCAACCGTCGCTGAAAAATATTCACAGAAAAGTTGTTGGGGAAGTTGGGCTAGGATTATCGGGCTTTTCTAATTGCTGGGCGATTTTGTCTGCGCGTACGATCATGGGCCACTCAATCGATCATAAAACTCGGTGATCTCCAAACTCTTCAGCACAAGATCAGCCAACACCTTGCTTTTGGTTTCCGGCAGAATTTGAGGCACATTCGCCCACAAATCCTGTCGCTTATGGCAAATCCAGCCGGCATTGATGATGTCTGTCATGCTGTTTCGGCCTTCCGTTGGCGCGACCATCTCGAAGCATTTCACGATCTTGTCGATGTTAGCCTTGTCACGAGTGGGCAAGTGTCTGTCGTTGACAATTCTGATTGCCTCTTCGGTAACTTTTTCGATCAACTCCGACGTCGCGTCATCTGCCACTGCACACAGCAACCTAGTCGTTGGACTAGATGATAAGAGGATTCGAAGACTCAAATGCTGGCACGCCAATCAGGACGAAATCAGGTAAGTCATGCGTCGTCATCACGAAAGGCGAATAATCCCACTCCGACGACAAGAGCAATTTCGTATTAGGGCCGAGCAGTTGTTTTGCCAGTCTTAGCGCAGGCGAATAGACCTCGAAAGCATTACGAACATTGGTCGCACGAAGTATAAAGCCCAAGAATGGAGTGTAGTTGAATAGGCAGGCCAAAGTCTGTCCGCAAGAGTTCTTTGCAATATCAGGTGACGACGATGGCCTAAGTTTTTGAAGGCTCTCTATTTGCCTTTTGAATAGCTCTTCGAGTGTTGCGAGTGCTTCACGGATTTGATCGTAAGGAAACTCAGAGTTCTTGATTCGATTGATCTCAGAGATAGCGGCTTCGTACCTCTGCTTCGCGTAATCGATGAAATCCAAAGCTACCTCCGGTATGGATTTTCAGGGCGTGAACTAAGAATTAACTGACGGTATGCTGAAGCCGACTGCGACAGAGCGAGACAAAATGCCCGAACCCACTCAAGAGAACCTGGGTCATGGGATGAATCAGCTGCGGACAACTCTGAAGCAACTTGGCGTGTGCGGTCAAGCAAGTTGCTAAGAATACTGGCATGATCTTCACCGGCTTGCACAAATGCTCGGCCGAGAATTGTTTCGGTAGCAGTATCAACAGCCAGACGACGCTCGGCAGTTGTGGCCGGCTCGTGGCCTGATGTTTCATTCAAGTAGCGAGCGAGCTCTTTGACTGAACCTAAATCCGTTGCCTCCCCGTTAATCCGCAGATCCAATTCAACTGCTGCATCCGAGGCAAGTGAGGCTAGTTCTGGCGCTAGTGGATTAGCAAGCATTGGAAACCCTCTTGGTTTGTAGTGTGGACTTACAAGTATACCACACAGTCGGTCGACATTTGGAGGCCAGTCGCCGACGAAAATTTGCCGCTTACACCCCTCCTCACCCCAGCACCCTCACAAACTCGCCGATAACTCTCACATCCTCTGCACCATCCGCAGAAATTCTCAACGGCTGATACTCTGGATTCAACGGAACGAGTTCGATCGTTTGATGCTCCCAGCCATCCTCGCTCGACTGCTTGGTTGAACGATACTTCTTCACCGTGTACCGGCCGCCATCCTCCGGATCGAAGTGTTTGTGTACTTGAACCAGAACGAGTCGATCCTGCCTTGAGCCAGCGGGGCAGGGGCGGAACAGACACCAAGCTCCACTGGGGATCTTCGGTTGCATCGACGTCCCAATAACCTGCGCCACAAACATACCCGGCGAGGCGGCCTGGTCATCGACTCGCACCCAGCCTATTGCTTCAGGCACTCCATCATCGCCGAAGCCGCCAGCCGCAGCGACCAAATCGTAGACCGGCACATGTGTACGGTACTGAGCCCTCTTGGCTACGCTCGGTTCAATCGCTAGACCCGGCTCCTCGGCGACTGGTTCCTCGGCGACTCGCGCCTCGGTGCCTGGCAGATCGATAGCGACAGCGCCGGTCGGCGAGCTAGCATCCAGCGGGCGAGCGCTCCACTGGCCTTGCTGTAGATCGCTGGTCTCCGTCAGGCGATGAGACTTTGAATAGGCGGCCAAACGCCAATCCACCAGCTCTTCAGTCATCGACTCCAGTGTGCTTTGGAGCTCTTCGGGGCAGTCGATCGTCAGCCCCAAGAGATCGCTATCCACGCTGAACCAGCGCTGGCCATTCTGAACATCCAGCCAGCGATCGATGGGCCATTGGCGCCACCACGCCTCCCACTGCTCGTCGGTCGCTTGTTGGTGATCTAGGGCATGTCGGCCTTCGAGCAGATCGCGGCGCAGCACGGGGTGCTGAAGCATATACCGCCGGCAGCGCTGGGAGAACACGGTTACATCCACTCGGTTGAACAGATCCCCATGGTCCAGCAGAACCCGCAGCACAACCATCTTGTAGGACTTGTTGAGGCTCGTGGTTTCGACGGTAACCAGCCAGCTCGCGAACTGCGCTAAAACCTGTTGTTCGGCATGCTTGCGTCGGAGTATGCAGTTACTCCCCTGAGGGGGAGTCGCGAGTAATGCGAGCGGAGGGGGCCGCAGCACTTAGCAGTTCACCGTCCTACTGAGTCGTTGACATTCGCTATTCTCCCGCAAGCAGGAGAGCAACTTAATCTTGTTTTATGAACGAAGTCGATAACCAGCAGTCGTGTTTTGCCATCAGCCGCGCGCAGTCCACGCCCTAGTTGCTGCAGGAAGATGACCTTGGACTCGGTCGGTCGCAGCATAGTCGTTGATCGCTCCGCCGATCAATTGCTCTTCTTTCACTTGCCGATGCATCGATCGCCAGAACCATCTATCGCGCACCCAGCATCTGACCGGCGGAGCGGTCAACGACAAAGAATTGTGGGCAACACTGTTTATCATCGAAGATGCTGGCCACATCAATTCCGTCACCGCGTTCTCGAGTGGCTGTTAGCCCGAGCACAAAAGTGCAGTTGAGCCGCGCCATGACGCGGCGATAAGTCGGTGCATGAGCGTGATGGACCTCGTCGATAATCGCATAGTCGAACTGTTCGCGGCTCAAGCGCTTAAGTCCCTCGGGGCGAGCCAACTTCTGCACCGACGCAATAACCAGCTCGCCGACAAAGTCGCTTTGCGAGCCGATATACCACGAGGTCGTCACTGGCCCGAATGCGTCTTGGAGGACCGACGACAGAGCCGATTCCGCTTGAACTAAAATATGCGAGCGATGTGC
>CAKQNH010000698.1 GCA_934255105.1 uncultured Pirellulaceae bacterium | reverse complement strand
CATCAACCGCGTGACCGAGCTGTACATGGCCAGCGACGCACTGGTATTGCCGGTCGACGCGCACGCCGCTCGCTTGGCCCCCGTCATTCGCGCATGGCTAAAAGCTGCGCACATACCGTTGTCTTTGAACGATCCCGACGGGTTCATCCCTTCGTACTGTAGGAACAAATTGCCGGCCTGCATGCCCACGAACTTGGCCACTTCGTCGGCCTGCTGAAGCAGTGTCTGGCCTTCGCCGACGGTGACTACCTTGTCAGCCGGGGCGAAGGGGAGCAGTTCGTGAAAGCGCCACACGCCGCTAAATCGCAGCGGTTCGTAGCGCCGCGTCCACATTTGCTCGAAATCCGAGAGCCGCTTGGGAACTTCGATGCGTGACCAATCGTATTCAATATCAAGCAGGTCTCCGCAGCGGTCGCAGGCGGTGCGCTCTTGGCCGATGTCAAAAGTCGCGCTACACAGCGAATTGATACAGCGCTGGTAGGCAATTCCGCTGCGAATGGCGGAAGAACTGCCCGCTGCCAACTGGGTGTCGGCCATGCTAATGCCCCAAAGTAACTAGTGTTGATTGCGTTAATCGAAAGCAACGTTCCGATTTATCTCTTTATAGCTCGGTTCGCACGAGGGGAACTATTGCGTTTATTCAAAAGTGAAATAATAGTCAGTTTGACACATTTTTCGAATTTGCCTACCATTCTGCCTGTGACCCCTCTAAAGTCGACTGGATAATACCCCTTGAGTCCTAAGAACACCACCTCCAAGACACGCGCACCGGCCAGCCGAGCCAAGGCGCAGGCAACGAAAACAGGGGCGAGCTCGCAGCCCAAAGGGGCCGCCTCGCAGCCCAAGGGTAGGAAAGCTGCTCTTAAAAAAACAGCTTCAGCGAAGACCGCCGGAAAAATGGCGGACAAAACGGCTGTAAAAAAAACCGCTGCGAAAAAGCCGCCAGTTGAGCAGGCGGCGCAGGGCAAGGTTGTAGTGAAAAAGCCGGTAGCCAAAAAATCTGCGACGCCCAAGTCAACAGCTAAGAAGCTGCCAGCTAAAAAGGTGCCAGCTAAGAAGGTGCCAGCTAAGAAAGTGCCAGCTAAAAAGGTGCCAGCTAAAAAGGTGCCAGCTAAAAAAGTGCCAGCTAAGAAGATACCAGCTAAAAAACAGCCCGCTAAGTCGCCACCGGCCAAAAAATCTACGGCAGCGAAGCCTGCTACGAAGAAGGTGGCAGACAAAGCGGCAGATAATAGAGCGGTAGACAATAGAGCGGCAGACAATAAAGCGGCTGTGAAGATGACTTCCACGACCACGACCGCTTCGCGCCCACTGAAGAAAGCTGATGTACCAGCCGGGGGCGATTACGCCAGGTTCCGTGAGTTGCTGCTGTCGCTCCGGCACCGGCTGGCTGGTGACGTGAGCATGATGTCTCGAGAGGCCCTGGGGGGGTCCGACGGAGCTGCTGATAATCATGCTCCCATTCATCCTGCCGAAGTTGGCACCCACAGTTTTGAGCAAGAATTTACGCTCAATTTGCTCTCGAGCGATGGACAGCGACTCGAGCGTATCGATGCTGCACTTGAAAAGATCGGGGATGGAACGTACGGTGCATGCGATGAATGCGGTGGTCGCATTCCGCGCGCCCGCTTAGAAATCATTCCGGATACCCCGTACTGTGTTAAGTGCGCAAGTCGATTGGAAGTCTGAAGTGTCTGAGTCGCCTGCCCAAGTGGCGGCCCGCCCCAAGCTGTGGACCCGCTGGTTGCTGTTCGTAGGTCTAGCCGCGTTGGGCGCCTCGCTCGATTTGTTCACCAAGCAATGGGTGTTCAGTTGGCGCGGTCTGCCTGGACAATTGCCTCCATGGTGGCTGATCGAACCCTACGTGGGCATTGAGACGGCCGTCAACCCAGGCGCACTGTTTGGGTTGGGAGCTGGTTGGGGGAAACTCTTTGCCGCCCTGAGCCTAGTGGCTGCGGTGGCCATTTTGATTTGGTTGCACACGTTTCGCGCCATCGATAGCTGGTGGCTGGTCGTCGCCTTGGCCTGCGTCACGGGCGGAATCCTGGGCAACCTCTACGATCGGCTTGGATTGTGGAATCCGCCGCCCGAGGTGCCTCAGTGGAGTAGTGGCGTCCGCGACTGGATTTTGTTTCAATACAATGCTCACTACGTCTGGCCCAACTTCAATATCGCCGACAGCCTGCTGGTCTGTGGGGCAATCATGTTGGCGGTACACTCTTTCTGGATGGCACCCCAGCCCGAGGGAGACCCGCCGGCTGACGTGCCGAGCGCCTGACGCTCTAGGTGACTGATGTTCCACTCGACTGGCGTTCCACTCGACTGACGTTCCAGGCGTGGCGGATAGCTGTAGCATTCGTTTTCTTTGAGGTCTTTCGATGAAACTTCTGGCACTTCCCGAGTCCCTGCAAACCGCGCTCGATGGTCGACTGGCCGCCGCCGTCCAACTGGCCATGCTGGCCGGACATTCGACGCTTGAGCATTTCCAGCGCGATTCCTTCACCGTCGAGCGCAAAGGGGATAATTCGCCGGTGACGATTGCCGACAAGCAGGCCGAGCAATTGATTCGCGCCGAGCTCCAGCAGCGCTATCCGCAAGATTCGATTATTGGCGAAGAGTTTGGTGAACAAGCGGGGGAGTCCAAGTATCAGTGGATTATCGACCCCATCGATGGCACCAAGAGTTTCATCAGTGGCGTACCTTTGTATTCAACTCTCGTCGGTATCGTGAGCGATCGCGAGAGCTTGGGGGGCGTGATCTACCTGCCGGGGTTGGACGAGATAGTCTTTGCCGCGCGGGGTTACGGCGCATGGCACTCTGTTCGCGGCAGTGAACCCCAGCGCTGTCGCGTTTCGAAACGCAAGCTGGAAGATGGACTATTCGTCGTCTCTCAAGTCGACAATTTCGCCAAGCGCGGTGCACAAGCGGCCTATCACGAGTTGGAGGCCAGCGCTTACGTGACCCGCTCTTGGGGCGATGGTTATGGCTATCTATTGGTGGCCACGGGCCGCGGTGAGTTGATGGTCGACCCCGAAGCCAGCTCCTGGGACCTGGCTGCGGTGCAACCCATTGTCGAAGAGGCCGGCGGTCGCTTTAGCAGTTGGAGTGGCCAGTCCGGCGCCTTTGGTGGCGACGGTGTCGGCAGCAATGGCATCGTTCATGACCAAGCCCTGCGGATCTTGCACGCCGCTTCGTCCAACTAAGCATTGGCCAGCCGCCAGCGTGCCATCCGCAGTTG
>CAKQNH010000697.1 GCA_934255105.1 uncultured Pirellulaceae bacterium | reverse complement strand
CACCAGCTCCGCGTCTTGCTGCACTAACGTAAGCCTGCTGCTATCAATCGACTGGATCGTACCTCTATACTTGTGCCCTTTGTATTGCTGCGCGTAGCTTGAAGAGAACAAGCCTAGTAGCAACGCGACAAGGATACTCCAGCGTAGCGATTGCATATTCATCTTAATGTCCTAAACATAAAATAGGAACAGATGGTCGGGCGAGTATTGCGGGTCAAAATCGTATTGCAGGTCAGGATCGGAGTCGAAAGCCTTCTGCCAGTCCTCCCAAGGGTAGTCGACGCCCTCGAGGATCAACCGATTCTCAACCTTCCAAATGCCCGCCGTATGGTAGGCCACGCTCTCGGCCGCGTTGCGTTCCGACCAGGTGCCGACCGACCCACTCAAAACGGCCACGCCGTTTAGCACCTCAACCTTGATCTCACTGCCGCACTCTTTCGTCTGGCGGTTCTGGGCCCAACGTCGCTTGATGACCACATCCAAGGCTTCGTCGGAAAACTGCTCTTCGCGAGTGACTTCCAAATCATTTTGGATACCGATCACACCACGCACGCGACCGACGACATCAGCGGCATGAGTTTTCTCATAGGCGGTATCCACATGGCCTTGTAGAATTACTCTACCAGCCGTGCTGTGGGGGATTATCTCGAAGCGGTGAAGCATGGCATCCGACTTCAACTCAGAGGTGATCAGAGTTTGTAGCAAGGCGTCATCACACAGCGGCCCATCGATCGTCAAATTGTTCGCGACCGAAACAACTCCCACCACATCGCGAACATCTAATTCAGCCTGTCGCTTTTCGCGATAGGTTCCAACGGAACCATCCAGCCGTACCATGCCGTATTCCGCGCTGATTTTGATCTCGGCAGCATTGATGCGCGCATCGTGTGCCAGATCAGTGACAATGGCTGCTTCCAAATCGTTGTCACTCGGCCAAGGTTCTGACCGACGTGTGCCGAAAGCCAAACTGGGGTCGACCGCAACTTGATTAGCAACCGCTTTGACCTGTGCGATTTGTTTTACTTCATCGGTAATGCGACTCTTCTCGAACGCGCTGCCGACCGTCCCAGAGACTGTCACCTCGCGCCGACTGACGGCCACTTGCAGTGGTAGCCCACTAAGATAGACGTCGCGTGCCAGCGTGGCCCGAACTTCATCGGCGACTTGTTGATCAGTTTCCGTGCCAATAAATACAGTCAGCAGGTGATTGTGAACCTCGCGAACACCCCGTGTCTCGCTGGCAACTAAACCAGCCTCCAACTCCTCGGCGTAGTCCGAGACCTCCCCCGACAGAGTAACTACGCCATCGAGACACGTGACTTTTAAGCCCTTGGACTGGATCGAGGCATTATTCTCAAGGCGATGCTCCACATCGGTGGCAATATCGACATCGTCGCGTTTCTCCGCACCTACACGAGTTTCATCGACGACAGCGATGACTCCTTCAATCTTCTCGGCCTCTCGAACAGCGAAGCGTTTGGCGGCGATCGTCGGCAATATACCCGACAGCGTGATAACCCCGCTGCTCGCGTCAACCGTCACTTCCCGCGCATCGACGCGCTGGTCGTGGATCAGCGCCTCCTTGACCCATGTCGCCAGTTTTTCGTTTGCGTTGCCAGTTTGCGCGAATGCGACGGGTGCGGCAAACGAAGCGATGATGATCACCGCCATGGCGGAAAACCAAGCTCTCGACACCCTCAGGCGCTTCAAATGGATTGCGGAGTTCATGTTTGTCTTTCCGATGTTAGGCTACACATTCGAATTGGCGTTGTCTATTGCTTGCAACCAGCGTGCCAACATTCCGATTTGTGGCATCGTCGGATACAAAGGTAAAGGTTGTTTTCACGATGTGCCATGTCACTCGACTTTCAAATAAGCAATATTGCTACAAACCAGTGGACAGGGCTCGCGACGCGCACAACGCCAGACGAGCTCCACATCCAGAAACGGTTTCGTAGATGCCCTCCTGGAATTAGATTGTAGAAGCCGCAAATTCGATGCCATCAAATAAGGGAAATCCTAAGATATCCGTAACATCTAGGTTGATCATGCCCCCAGACTCCGCCGCTGGTGCCGACATCCAAATAATGAATGCCTTCTATTTGCAACTCTTTGGCTCGGCGGATGTCGTCGATGTAATAGGAATTTCCGCCATCGATGACGACATCGTCGCGCTGCAGCATTCCGGTCAACTCGGCGACGGATGAATCAACAACGGCGGCCGGCACCATCAGCCAGATCGCTCGCGGCAACTGAAGTTTGCTAACGAATTCCTCCAGCGAACTTGCGCCCGTGGCACCTTCCTTGACCATCGCCTGGACGGCTTCGCTGCTGCGGTCATAAACGACACACTCGTGACCACCTTTCATCAGACGGCCGACCATGTTGGCACCCATTCGGCCCAGCCCAACTATTCCAATCTGCATCACAATCTCCTTTAACAATTAATTGTCGTAGACGAAGTCGCCAGGCTCGGGAGTTTTGTTACAGCGTCCAAAGCATGACCACTTTGGCTATTGTTTACTTCGAACGAACCTGCATTCAAATCTTCTGGTTGGGCGGGCCACTAATCAAGCAAACAACTCGGCGAGTTGTCCTCGGTAGCGCGTCATCTCTCTAAGCGTGAGCACGCCGACCACGTTGGCTGCTCGGTGAGATTCGGTCGTCGTGGTCGCCACGGCTACTGATGCCTGAACCATCTGCATTTTGCGCAGTGCTGACAGCAGCGGTTCATCGGGTGAGACCAATACATAGCCGCACATAGCATCGGCATCATGGGGATGGTTACCTCCGGGACACCGTGCCCCTTGGCTTCGGGAGCGAATGTCTTGACAATCCAAGCCACGATGATCGCACCGATCACCGGAGCAAGAATGATTCCGGCACCCCACGGGTTTACCGAAGTATGTCGATTGGCGTCATATGCGAATTGCAATTGTCCAAGAAAGAACAGGTTGTGAAACAACCCGATCAACATCCGAAGGACCCACGCACCCAGACCGGCGATTAGACCGACTGCCAGCGAGAGCAAACACATGCGGAACAAAGTCTGGTCGTTTGCGAGCGTTGGTGTCACAGTGCTAATACGCGCTCGAGCGAGTGGATGGGAAATCAGAAAACAATTGCAGCCGAAATTGACAGAGAATCGATGGATAAATTTGTATCATCCCAAATCTCTACGACTCCGGCTATGTCATGAGGCTTATTCACAAATCGTGGCGACCAGCCCTACTCGCTCT
>CAKQNH010000696.1 GCA_934255105.1 uncultured Pirellulaceae bacterium | reverse complement strand
GCGTCTTCACCGCCAACATGGCCTTCTTGAAACCTGAAGATATAGACTATCGCTATCGCATGAGCGATGAAAAATCCATGATCAATGTCGGATCCGTCGGCCAGCCTCGAGATGGCAACTGGCGCTCAAGCTACGTTATCTTGGAGGATCCCTGGGTCACCTTCCGCCGCGTTGAATACGATGTGGATGTCACTGCCAACAAAATATATGAAACACCCGAATTAGAGAGATTTCTCGGTGATCGTCTAAAGGAAGGCCGCTAGCTCGCGAAGGAAAATCTTGACCTGTAAGCTGAACTGTTGCATCGGGGATAAAATTGAACCACAATGGACTACGCCCCCTTAGCATCGGGCCAACTATTACTGTCGCGGTTATCGGTCGCCGAAGTCGTCAGATTTTGGGTAGACTACCCGAAGTCCCAAGTCTGGCGACTGTGGCTACGACAGTAATTCTTCTCACGATGCTTAGGCACCCCGGCTTGGTAATTTGTCCCAAGCGACCGCTAGCTCCCTACCTCTCAGCGTAAGGCCTGCACTCAATCATGCACAGGATAACATTGCGCGTGATTTCCGGCGCGGATCGCGGCCGCGTCTACCGTGACCTGGCTATGCCCATCACAATTGGCCGCGAAGAGGGGAATGCCGTTCAACTCAACGACGAACGCATCAGTCGCTATCATGTCAAAATCCAAGAGGACGAGGGACGGTTGGTTATCACTGACCTGGACAGCACCAATGGCACGCGGGTCAATGGGCATGCCTGCAATCTGAAGATTCTGCGTTACGGCGATACCATCTCTGTGGGGCGGACCGTCCTACTGGTCGGTACACGAGAGCAAGTTGCCGATTGGATCGATGCTAAACGTGGCCTGTCACCGGACGATTCACGGCCTCTACTTGGCGGTGCGGCCATCGATGGTGTAGACCAAGTGGACGATTCGAGTTTCGATCTCAGTACCGGTTTGGCACTTCCCAAACTTTCCCAGTCCTCGCAGCGTTACGTTCACATTCCGCACGGCATGTCGCCGGGTCAAGCGGCCGAATTGCGTGAGCTATTGGACTACTTACATACCAACATGCGGGCCGTGGTCGAAGGCGCGGTGGTGGATGACAAGGAAAATTTGGCAACCTTGGACATTCGCGCTTGGCAAAAATTCTTGGCGACGCAGAGCGAACTAGCTGAGATCATCCGTGGCATTGAAGATCCGCAAGGCAGCGATGCACCGTCTCGCTAGGCAGAGGTGGTGAGGTTAGCCGAATCGATGAACTCGCCCATGGTTGGCGTTGAAGCAATCCAAAGAGCATGTCTGGGGAGCAAGGACTCGTATTCCGTTTATGCACGCTAATGCTGTCGAGCCACGGGAGACGCCCAAAACGGCAGCTTGAATGCTTCCAACAAAACCGACGGCGGAGCGTCGAGCCACATTTTTCTGGGCCGAGGTCAATTGTTAGGCAGCAACAGCGACATCAACCGCTCCTTATCCACCGTGCCGAGCGTCTGTCCCCGCGAATCCTCAATGGCTACCAACGGGCACAGAGAACTCTGCATGCGCGTCAACACCTGAATACTCGACTCAGACCCGCTGGTGCGGAACACGGGCAACAGTCGCAGCGGTCGCTCGGGATCGATCAGCACATCGGCCACGACATAACAGCCCAATAGGCGTTGGTGGGTGTCATCGACGACTCCCACAATCGACTGTCCGCGGCGGTTCGACTGGCGGATCACTTCCCGTCGATCGGCCTGGGCGTTGACCAGTGGCATGGCCCGCAGCGGCACGGCAAATTGACGCACGGGACGCACTCCATAGATGAACATATTCTGAGCGATCTCGCGCTGGATGGGCAGCAGCACCCCCGCCTCTTGACCCTCCATCAATACGCGCTGCAATTCTTGTCGCTCTAGTCTTACTCCACTTTTGATCGAACTGCTCCCCAGCGATGTTGGCCATAGCTTCTCCAAGATGATAACCAGCAGCGTGACAGGAGAAAAAAGAATGGCGAATAAGACCATCAGCGGAGCGCCCAGCGTTAGCAAACGATAGGGGACCTGGTAGTACAGATACTTCGGCAACAACTCACCATAGATGAACAGCAGTGGAGTCATCAGCAGCGGCATGACATTCTCCATTTGCGGCCAGCCTGAAAACAGTCGTTGGCTTGCCAACAACAGTCCCAGTGAGACTACGTAGTTGGCGATGTTATTGCCGATCAAGACCGTGGCCACCAGCACGGTCGAATGATTGGCCAACCATAACAGCATCCGCGAGATCCAGCGCCCAGACTTAGCATCCATCAGCAATCGGACACGCGTTACGCGATAGAACCCCGTTTCGCTGCCGCTAAAAAATGCGCTCAGGAAAAGGCCCAGCAGTAACAGGATCATAATGAACAACATGAACACCTCGCCTGCGGTTCTACAAGTCTTCAGTAGCGGCTTGTGGAGCTTCGGAAATTCGCACTAACATCTCGCCTCGACCTCGCGCTTCGACGACTTCCAGTGACAGCTCATCCAGACTGCAGACGTCCCCTTTTTCAGGCAAGCGATGCAGTTGTTCCTGCACCACCCCGCCCACGGTCAGGTTGCGACTAACGCTCAGTCGGCGGCCCATCAGTCGTTCCAATCGTCGCAGTTTGGTCATTCCCGTGGCCAGCCAGACTCCTGGCGAAACCAAACGCACCTCGGCTCTGGCTAGCTCTCGATGCGATGTGCCATCCTCGGAATGCAAAATCGCCTCGAAGATATCCTCCCAAGTCAAAATGCCGATCGTCTCGCCATGCTCGTTGACAATCACGGCCACCCTTCGTCGTTTATCTCGCAACTTTTTTAATGCATCGGCAATTGTGGCACACCAAGGTATGACTACCAGCGTCTTCCTTTTGCCAGCCAGATTGGATAAGTCGCCTTCGAGGAGGGCGTTGAGATTGATAGCTGAGGTCAACTCGCGCCCGCTGGTATTGGTCACCAGCATATAGCCGCTAGGTGTTCTTTCGCCTTTGAGTTGTTCGATGTCCACCGGAGGTACAAACGAACGATACTGAGTTCGTGGGCGCATCCATTCTTCTACGCTAATTTCGCTGAGCTGAATCACATTGCGCAATACTTGGCGCTCTTGTTCAGCCAAGTGGGCATCATCGGTCGATAGCTCGATCGCCCGTTCCAGGTCGGCCTGCTCAAGGTAATTCTCCGGTTTGAGCCCAGGCCACAATAGTCGTCGCGAGGCTTCGTTGACAAATCGGA
>CAKQNH010000695.1 GCA_934255105.1 uncultured Pirellulaceae bacterium | reverse complement strand
GAGCTCTCAACGCTTGGCCAGGAGTTGACCAAACGCCTGCCCCGCTATCCCGAAGTATCTGCAATCCGGATTGCCCGTTCGCGAACCGGCCCGGTTTGAGAGTTGATTTTTCGACCTGTCATCACTCCCAAGTGTCAGCCAAAATAGCACTCGTGCTTTCGACTGATTTCTCGCACTAGACTGCAACTTTGGTTTCCTTGCAGGTGCCACTTGGCATGCTTATTTCATCGAACTTTGAAGACTCTCGCCTATTCGATGCCGCCGAGATCTTCCGGGTAGTTGCCGTAGCGTGACCACATCAGCTCGTGGATCGGCACGGTTTCGTGAACCACCAGATCCGTGACCCTCGACGCCCTGGCAGCGGTCGGGAATCAAGATGCTCGGAAAGCTATGGTTCATCGACGGCATGGTTTGGATCCAGCGTGAGCAGAAGTAAGATGTAAGCTGAGCGCGCACTTTTCCGCATCGCATCGGCCAGTCAGACGCGAAATGCCCTGACAGGACTGCCTCAGAATTCTCAAGAGGCAAGCCCATACTCTCGTTTACAGTTGACGATGAGCCGCTTGAGGGGATAGAAAGCGCCAATCTGTTTGCCGGGACACGCCACGCGGCTTTGCGACCAGTTCCTAATCTCCGTTCATTAAATTGAAAGTGAATCATGAGTCAGAAGTGGTGGGCCAAACCTTCAATCCGCGAGCTAACTGTGGAAGAACTTGGCCAACTGATTCACCTCTCGCACAACGTGAGCCGATCAGACCAATGTGACTGGCTGGAAAGTCTTGGCGGAGACGGAAGCTGGCACGAATTAGACTTCATGTTGTCGTATGCCCGACGCAATCAAGATGCGGTATTGATCGCGAAACAGCTCGACGCGGTACGTGACGCCCAGATCCACCCCAGCTCTATCCGCCTTAGCCGCGGCGTATGCGATGCCGTGAGCTACTTCCTCCACAATGCGATAAGCGGAGAGTTCGGACCAGATGACAGCCGCGACGGTCGGTCCTCGGCATTCTTGAAGAAATCTCACGTCATTCCAAGGGCCGTGTCCATATTTATGGAAAACCTACTGGTCGCACCAGACGGGAACGTCGTAAATCACGATGAGGCCGAGCAACGGGCCGCTGAGTATATCGCTCAGAATTGCTGATTAAACCAATGTTGAGGCTCAGTCGCTCGGCGATGCTGAGGATCGAATCGCTTGGATCAATCCGCACATTGTAAGCTTGAGTGTCGAACGGAACGACAACACTGACCGGGTTGCGACGCAGGATCGCTGCGGCGAACGGTGCCGCCACGTCAACGCAGCGCAAGCGGCTTGTCGGTCAACCAAGCGAACATCGCTCGACGCTCGTCATCCTTCGGAGTCGGACGAGCCATTCGCAGGATATCGCGCAGGCTCGGTCGCTCGCCGATGGACGCCGACAGCAACTTAGCGACTGAGGCTTCGTTCAACCATCGCTGGAAGGCACGCTGTACGGAGCTCGAAAGTCCGGTTCGCGCGGTTCCGGATCGGTTCTTGAACTGGCCAGAGCGAGTCATCTGGAACGCAGTTCGCAGCACGCGGCCATTATCGACTACGCGATCGAACACTCGATGCATTAGCTCGGTGTTGCGGACCGACAGGGCGAGTCGAACAAGAATCGCAAAGTAGATCGAAGCACTACGCTTCGTCCGCTTCCCCTATTTCATTCGTTTGTTCCTTGCGTTATAAGACGCTTACCGCGATGCAAGGTTCGTTACTTTGGCAGTTTCATTCGAATTTGTGTGAATGACGATCTATGGATATCCTCAAAGAACTCTATCGCGTTGCAGGGGCATTGGCGGAGGCGCAGATCAACTATGCAATTTGTGGTGGGCTGGCTGTCGCGATTCACGGCCGCCCGCGCATGACGGTCGATATCGATCTATTGCTACCCGCCGAAGAAATTGCGAAGGCTGTTGATGCTGTGGCAGCGATTGGATTCGATGACGTAAATGGGTGGGTCGTTTTGCCTAGCAACATCTTTGGAGTCAATCGGCTTCTCCGCGTCAACAAACTGGACGGTAAGGAGTTCCTGACGCTAGATTTGCTGGAAGCCGACTCGGAATCCAATCCGCTTTTTCGTGATCGGCAAGCGTTTGAGATCGATGGCCAGGTGATTACAGTCCTGTCGCGTGAGTCATTGATTAAAATGAAGCTGAAAACGGGCCGCCCCCAAGACAAGATTGACGCCGAATTGTTGCAGCGAGATGTTACCGATGAATCCAACTAATCACAAACCGGACTTTTCGAAGAACCGCAGTCGCGGATGGTCCGATGACATGTCCACTGATGCAATCAAACACAGGCTAGAGACAGTTGCGGAGCTCTATCAGTTGTGGTTGGGGCTTAAGCGCGCGAAACGACTTGGCCCATTGAAGCAATCGCCTGTCAATTCGCCCTCAAAGTCCCCTTTACTGTCTGATCTGCCGGCAAATCCCTAAGTCTTCAATGAATGAGCGATTTGTCGGGTTTATGGAAAGAATTCAATGAAGTCCATCAGCACAGAGTACTCGAAATATACGGTAGTCGGACAAACTTCAAGAACTCATTTCAACTGGCTGCGTAGTACTTTGAGCTAACGCTCAGCCGGTTGCACCCTTGGCTAAGATTCGAAATGCGACGTACTAGTTCACTTGCGGCAATGCCGCTTGCATTGATTTTCGCGACTGTTATGACGGCTATCGTCGCCGCCGGAGAACCAGTCGCATTGCTTGGCACGATCATGAAATGGCGATACCCAGATGCAGTGATCGGCCAGTCCCAGATGTCTGATGCAACCACTATTGCCGCAGACGGACGCCGCACCGTGCCTTCGACAATGCTGAAGACGACCATGTCGACGACTCAGTTGAAAAGTAACCGTACACCAGAACCATTATAGGCGCGGGTGGTAGGATTTCGGGTTTCGTCTCGTTTCCCGCACTGGAGATCCTATGAACTCTGATAAAAATGCCCAGGCCGCGCATGTTTGGGCCGAGCGATTTGTTCGCTTCCAATCCGCCGACATGAGCGTAGCCCAGTTTTGCAACGCCGAAGGCCTTTCACAAGCGTGCTTCTATTATTGGCGAAGAAAACTGCACGGCCCCCAGTCGGCCGCTCAAAGGAAGCCCGCCCAAGCAGCCCCTCAGTTCTTGCCAGTCTCATTGGCTGCTCTTGCGCAGCCCAAACCGGCCACCGTGATGGCCGTCGAACTACCCGGAGGGATTCGCATTCGCTTTGAAGTC
>CAKQNH010000694.1 GCA_934255105.1 uncultured Pirellulaceae bacterium | reverse complement strand
CCACTACACCGGTCGAGCGGCTGGGCATAAATCTTGGCGGCCCCGGAGATCGCAAAGACGTGTCGGGGCATGAGTGGTTTGCCTACCCTCGTCCAAAGTCTCGCGGGCGGCTCGAATTTGTCTTCGACATCCAGCCACAACTGGAGACAGGCGGTGGTTGGTATAGCCGCAATGCCGACACGATCAATGTTGACGACCCCGACAAGCCTTGGCTTTTCACATCGGGAGCGCGTGGACTAACACGATTCGAACTTCCTCTGCTCGGCGCCGACGACGCGGCGTGCAAGTACACCGTGAAGCTTTACTTCGCAAATCTTGAGGAGGACGCGTCGGAAGCCTTTGAAATTCGATTGCAAGGCAAAACAGTTGACACGGGTGTTCAGCTTCCTAGTACCAAGAACGGAGCAACGCAGGCCATCCAAAAAGTTTACGAGCACATCGGCGTAGAAAAGAACCTAGTCGTCGAATTGCCGGATGCCAAGCGGGCGACCGTGTCAGCCGTTGAGGTAATTCGCGAACAGCAACCTCTTTGATGTTATCAAATAGTTGCGTAGTGCTCTGCCCAGCCTAAATTTTAGAGTTGCAGCGTGACGGTAGAACGATTGTCCCAATCGTTTTCCGAAGTAGTTGGAACAACTGCTCTACTATGTACTCCAAAATTTAAGGTTGACGGAGCAGTAGGCTGCTTTCCTAAAATCGAAGCGTTGCATTATTAGTTTCTATTTCTGAGGTTGTCTGTTATGAGCTCTGCATTTTTTGTGCGTTGTCTATTGCTTGTGGTTGCTGTCGGGGGAATGCCGGGTTTGCATTCTCGTGCGAGAGCAGAGCACGAGGGGAAAGTCCAGATTTTGCTGCTGGGTGACAGTACCACTGAGGGTAGCATTCCTCGCCTTCTCCGACCCGACGGTCCGCATCTGGAGCAAGTCCTCGAGCAGCTCTTAGCGGCTCACTCGGATTTACCCCCGTGCCATGCGATCAATTCGGGCGTGAGCGGGGAGTACATTCGGCGGCTGATCGACAGCGGACGTTACAAGCGTGACGTTGAGAAACTGCCTGGACTTGATTGGATTTTCGTGCGCTACGGAATCAATGACCGGGCTAGACTGGCCAATTTCGCCGAAGACTTTCCCAGCGACTTTCGTGAATTGATCGAGCTGTTAAAGAAGGATCATCCATCGGCACAGATCGTCATGATGACAGTGATTCCATTTTCAGATCCGGAGGCCAGCCAGGAAGTGAATGACCATGTGCGAGCGGTCGCAGAGCAGGCCGAGTTGCCGGTGTTCGACATCTATCCGCGCTATGCTGCGGAACTTGAACGAGGGAAGAACATGTTGAACTATCGCCGATATGCTCTAGATAAGGTACCCGAAAAATTCCATGCGCTCGTGGCCCCCTTTGTGCATCGCGATCAAGTGGTGGTGATGGACAACGAACTAGACGCGATTCTAGGCCATTTGCCGGGCTGGTTCGGCGACCGGCACCCCAACTTGGCAGGCTATAATGTAATCGCTGATGAAACTGCCAAGTGGCTAGCTCCGCGACTTTGACCCCGAGCAGCTTAGAGGCATTACTGCGAGTTACTTCTACCTCCTACGAAACGGGCCTGGGTCGCTCATGACATGGCATGTTTTCAGAAACGCTGCGATTGTTTTCGTGCTGACTTGCGGTTGCGCCGGCGCGGCCGACTACCTGCATGACATCAAACCGTTATTGCAGCACAAGTGTTACGCGTGCCATGGGGCGCTCAAGCAACAAGCCGATCTGCGAGTCGACACGGCGGCTTCGCTGATACGAGGTGGCGAGTCTGGTCCTACACTGACCCCCGGCGAACCCCACGACAGTCTGCTGTTGGACGTGCTGACCGGCGAGGCAGGCTTCACAATGCCTCCAGACAACGAAGGTGCCAGGTTAACTCCGGCGGAAATCGAGCTAGTTCGGAAATGGATCGATGCCGGAGCGCCCGCGCCCGAAAGTGAACAGCCTGAGGCAGATCCGCACCAGTGGTGGTCTTATCTCGCACTGCAGCGTCCCGACTTGCCGAGACTAACCGACGCAGATGCTGGCTGGTGCAAAAACGAAATCGATCAGTTCATCGCCGCGAAGCGAGCCGAGCAACGGTTGCCACACGCCGCGGAAGCGACGAAAGCGGTTTGGTTACGGCGGGTCTACTTGGATCTAATTGGCGTGCCGCCAACTCCGGCTGAACAGCAACAGTTTCTGACGGACGCATCCGAGTCGGCTCACGAAACTGTCGTGGACGACCTTCTCAACCGACCGGCTTACGGCGAGCGTTGGGGGCGACACTGGATGGATATCTGGCGCTACAGCGATTGGTACGGCAGTCGCGGTGGTAATGAAATTCGCTATAGCCAACGACACATCTGGCGCTGGCGCGATTGGATTGTCAATTCGCTAAACGCAGACAAGGGCTACGACCAGATGGTTCGCGAGATGTTGGCCGCTGACGAAATCGCCGGCGACGACATCGATGTACTTCCAGCCACCGGTTATCTCGGACGCAGTTGGTACAAGTTCGATCGCGATGTGTGGTTGTTCGAAACCGTCGAGCGCACCGGCGAGGCATTTCTGGGAATGACACTCCGCTGCTGCCGCTGCCACGATCACAAGTTCGACCCCGTGACGCAGGAAGAGTACTTTCGCTTTCGCGCCTTCTTCGAACCACACGATGTGCGGACAGATCCAATCTCCGCACTAACGGGAACTCAGAAAGATTCCACGCTGGGCGAAGTGTTGAACGATGGGATTGCACAAGTCTACGACAAGACGCCGGCTGCGAAAACATATCGCTTCGAGCGCGGCGACAGTCGCTATCCTGATGAATCCAAGTCTCTGGAGCCTGGTGTTCCATCGGCTTTGGGAGGAACACTCCAAGTTCACCCGGTCGCACTCCCAGCGACCGCCTGGTACCCGCTACTGAGACCCTCAGTGCGAGAAACTCTCATCGCCAAAGCTGAGCAACAAGTGAGTCTTTCACAGCGATCGCTTGCCGAGGCAATCGATCAGGTCGCTGCCGCGGATAAGTCGCTGGCCCGATCCGAGGATGCTCTGGCGGAGAACGCGTCGCCAACTGTGCTGTTGCACGATGATTTCTCAGCACCCAGGCCAGACGTGTGGCAGGCGGTCAGCGGACAGTGGGACTACCAAGACGGCGGATTGCAACAGTCCTCGGTGACAAGCTTCGCCACGTTAGTCAGCCAGACACAGATCACCGGGGACTTCCGAGTCCGCCTGCGCTACCG
>CAKQNH010000693.1 GCA_934255105.1 uncultured Pirellulaceae bacterium | reverse complement strand
AAGCGATCGAGCAAGCGGTGCAGCAGGTACTGGCGGCCGGTCATCGCACAGCCGATCTGGTGCGCAAGGGTGAACCATCGATCGGGACCGTAGCGATCACCGACCATGTCATCGCCGCGCTCAATCGTTGAGTCCAGTTTGCTCAAGTGCGATCATCGCTCGATAACGCGCGACTACTTCAGCGTCGGCGAGTTGTTCCAAATTGCGGTCGAGCACAATAGCTTCCAGCGTATTGATCAACCGCTGGAATTTGACTTCACGCAACTCAGCCAGCTCGAGGCTGTGTTGCGTTTCCTTGCGTTGCAGCAGACCATCAGTGAACCGGTCGTAGTTTGGCAACTCGGCAATTTGCTGGATTAACTTCCCCTGGTCGGCCTGTTGCAGCAATTTGCTCGCGCGCCATTTGTCCGCAGCTAATTCGGGCCATTGCTGGCTGATCTCTGCCCGCAATTGCCTGCGTCCCGAGCTGCCGCCGCGACGTCGGCCGCGCGCATTGGAACGCCGCAGTTCGCGACTGGCATCTCGCTGCTGTTCAAACTGAATAAATACGACGGGCACTTCATCGTCCAGTTTGATATCCAACTGCTGGGCCAGACCTATTACGGTCTGCTGTAACTCTGGCTCGGCACCTTGGATCAGCTCGCGGAGCGTGCCAGTCATCGAAGCCATCCGTTCGTTATCGAGCCAATCGTCGGCGTCTGCTAAGTCAGCTTGCTTGGAGCTGACCTCGCCGTCGGAAGCTGCATCGCCAGTGGTGTTGCGCTGCTCGCTGTCCCGTGAGTCGCTGTCCCGTGAGTCGCTGTCCCGTGAGTCGCTGTCCAGATCGCGGCGGTGATCGTAGCCTCCACCGATGCGACTATAAACTCGCAGTAGCGCCTCGCTGGAACGCAGCGGTATGTCGATCGTCTGGCTGGCAAGCACGGCGTGTGCGTGTGCCTCGGCAAACGAAATGCGACCATCGCGATTGAAGTCGGCGCTGGGCATGTACTTGCCGCCGCGGCTGCGACCGATGAAGGCACCCCAGAAAAAGCTACTGTATTCTTCGTCGTTCTCTATATCGGGGCGGCAGCCAGCGGCGGGCAAATCATGTTGCTGCGCAAAAAACCCAACTCGCAGACGCTGCGACAAACCGGCCTCGGGTTGGACATTGCGGAAGATCGTATGTGCAAAGCCACCGCAATAACACTGGGCCATGACCATGATGACCGGGACCTGCGATGGAACATCATCGAACCACTTTTCAAATTCGCGAGCCGTGATGGACTGACCATCCCAACAACTGATCGTAGTGTTGTAGGGATTGCGTCCTTCCGCCTCGCCACCATGCGCCGTGACGTAGACTAGTAAGCGATCCCCGTCCGCCATCTGACCGCACATGCGTCGCAAGCTGGCGTGGATATTTGCTGGGAGGTTAGAGCCCGCTACATTTGCTACTTCATGCTTGCGATACTCGACCGCACCGTCGTCCGCTGGGCTGCCGTAGAGATCCTCAAGCAATTGAACAACCGGACCATCGCCTCCCGCAGTATTCTCACGACTGGCGACTGGCGAGAGAATTTGCAGATCGGGCTTGGGGTCGTTTCCATTGGCGAAGAAGATGTCTTGAGTGTAGCTGCCGGTGTGCTGAGACTGTAGCACTTGTTCAAAAAACAGGACGTTGGCTTCGAGCGAGGCTTGATTGCTTTCGGGACGGTAACCTCCGCCAATGGTCAGAATGAAATCGGTGGCTGACAGGCGAGCTAGCGGAGCGACGCACAGGCCAGCGAGCAGCAGTCTCCGCGCGAAGAATTGCAAAGATAAATTCATTCATGGTTCCTCGTTGGTCGCTATTGCGTTTTCATTTGTGAGGCTAACGCGCTTTCGTGAGCCTAACGCGCTGGCGTAGGGTCTCGGAGCGCAACGCTTGGCTCGCCACCCCAATGTTCCAACATCACAACGCTTCGGTCGACGAACATTCGTGATCTCGATAGTTTTGCCCGACGCTATCCAGCCTGCACATCAATACTTGGCAAGCCACCAATGATGCATCATTTTACCTTACCCCTTCGAGAGCCCACGCTACTAGCCCGTTAGGCTCAGCAGCTCCCCTGCTTCTAAACCCAGCAAGCGTCGTTTAGTTTCTATCCCTCCCGTGCCCGAATATCCGGTCAGTCGCCCGTCGCTGCCGACCACTCGGTGGCAGGGGACAATCAATGGCCAACGATTGCGAGCCATCGCACTTCCCACCGCCCGGGCGGCGCGTGGTCGACCGGCCCGCGCGGCCAACTCGCCGTAGGTCAGCGTTTGTCCCGCCGGAATCTGTGCGCAGCGCTCGAGAACTTCACGATGGAATGGAGTAATTCCCCGCCAATCCAGACTAGCCAAGTCCCATTCCAGGCGGCCTGTGTGAAAATATTCGCTTAGGCATGCGGCCAGCAATTGTTGCTCGGGGCGAAGTTCGCCTGGCTCCACGCCGGTGGCCTGCGAGTCGCGACTGTCGACGGAGCTAGCCGCTTGCTCAAGTTTTGTTGGCGGACGCTCTGCGTCAGCAAACTCACACGAGTGCAGTGTCCCCTGCTCAGTCCATATTGCCTCTAACTGTCCAACGGGCGTTGTTATGGTTTGAATGATCATGGTCGGAGTGCTCCTGCGCAGCGTGATAAAATTTACTGGCGTAGCCAAAGCTAAGCCAAATGCACCCAGCTTCAAAGGTTGGACCAGCCGTTAGTCATCCTAAATGTTATACCTGCCCGAGGCGTCCTTTGCAGGCGAGAGTGTTATACAATAGAGGTTTGCATTGGTTTACAATCAACGGCTCACCTCCACGCGTCCACCAACCCAATTGGTACTAGCAGACATGAAATCAAAAGTATCGCTCCTCCCCAACTTGGCACCTTGGGCACTGTTGGCTTTCCTAGCGGGCTGGCCAGCGGTGCTGCGAGCAGACAATTGGCCGCAGTGGCGTGGCCCCAACGGCGACGGGATTTCTGCGGAAAAATCGATTCCTACAACTTGGTCCAGTACGCAAAATGTGGCTTGGCGGACGCCGATGCCCGGGCAAGGTGGCGCTACACCAGCCATCTGGGAGGGGACGATGTTCGTCACCTCGGCCGATGGGGACGACCTAGTGCTACTGTGCTTGGACGCTAACAGCGGCGACGTGCGTTGGCGCCGCAAGGTGACCGACGGCAACGAAGATGCGCGGGCCGGCGAAGGCAACTCGGCCTCACCATCCCCGTGCACCGACGGACAGCACGTGTGGGTCTTTTTCTCCACCGGCATCCTG
>CAKQNH010000692.1 GCA_934255105.1 uncultured Pirellulaceae bacterium | reverse complement strand
AAACCCAATTATCCGCCGGTTTTGGATTGTGTTTTGGGGCTTTAGTTTGATTAGCGGGCAATTAAACTAGCTGGTTGAAGTAGACTGGGATATGAACCGGCTGGAAGAAACCAGCTCGAGAACTTTTCGCTTTATCGCAACTGGTGTAGGAATTGGCTATGGGAATCCGTGGAAGTCGTCAAACCTCCATCCGCGCCCGCTTGGGTAGCTGGGCAATTGCATGCATGGCGGCTTGCGTAGCCATGCCTTACGGCTCGGCAGCTCATGCACAGGGCATTGCCTCACCGGGAATACCCACGTCGCGGACTCCTGAGCGTCGTCTAGCTCCGGACGCATTGTTCCAGATTCCGCCCGCGATGCAGTATGGCGAGACCTTTCAAGGGCCGATCGACCTGCCGCTGCTGGCGGAACACCCCGACTTGGCCTGGGATCCCCACTATGCTCCCAAAAGCGACACGCTGGCTGAAATGGCTCGCGACGTAGTATTCCGCAATGATGTCTACTGCTTGGACTTTGCCTTTAAAGCTGTGCGGACGATCGAGGTGCAAGGGGAAATGGTGTGGTACATGGTGTATCGCATACGCTATTTGGGGGGCGAGTTGCGACCCAAGGTAGAGCCGGATGCTTACCAGAATCAAGTCTTCGCGACACCCGAAAAAATTCCGGCGGGGACGGTTGAACAAATGCCTGGACGGTTCCTACCGCTGTTTCGACTGCAGGTACGCCACTTGAACAAGGAGTATTTGGATCAGATCATACCCGGTGCAAAAGCTGCCATCGCCGCGCGAGAGCGGATCTCGCAGCCACTGCTGGACTCAGTGGAAATCCAGACATTGCCCGTCAAATTGTGGCGCGACACCGATACGATCGACAATTCGCTGTGGGGCGTCGCCACCTGGACGGGCATCGATTCGCGGACCGACTTCTTTTCTGTGCAGGTCGCGGGGTTGACCAATGCTCAGCGTCTGAAGCAGGACGGAAAGGACATCAAGTACTTGCAGAAGAATTTGGTGCTCAATTTCTCGCGGCCCGGTGATTCGCTGGACGAATTAGAAGACCGCATCCGCTACGGCGTGCCTGCTTTGTCAGATCCACAGCGTCAACAGTACGTATTGAAGCAATACGGGCTAGAAGAACGCCTTGATCATCTGTGGATCTATCGGTAGACTAGGCAGATTCAACAACTTCACATAAAGCGTCGGATTTAAATCATGGCACATAAAAAAGGTCAAGGGTCGACCCGCAACGGTCGCGATAGCAACGGACAGCGGCGTGGTGTCAAGCGATTTGGCGGCCAAGCGGTGACACCGGGCAGCATTATCGTTCGGCAGGTCGGCACCAAGTGGCGTCCTGGTCGCAACGTGGGGATGGGCAAAGACTACACCATATTTGCGTTGACCGATGGGACGGTTTTCTTCGATCAAGAGGGCCGACGCGTCAATGTCAAGCTGGCCGAAGTCAACTAGCTGGTTTGTAGGTTCGATCTCGCGCACGCGGGCAGCCCAACAACTACTAAAAGCCGTGACGCCCCGCTCTGGATGCTATGTGACATTCCGGAGTTGGTACTCACGGCTTTTTTTGCGTCGATTAGCTGCTTCAAATCGTGCTCATGTACATTCAAAATGCCAGCAAGTGAATAACTATGTTTGTCGATCGCGCGGTAATTGAAATCGAAGGTGGCAAAGGGGGCAACGGCTGCGTCGCCTTTCGTCGTGAAAAGCACGTCCCCTATGGTGGCCCCAGCGGGGGCGATGGCGGCAACGGCGGCGACGTCATCTTCCGCGCCCGAGAAGGGGTCAATAGCTTAGTCACATTTGCCCATCGCAAGCATTGGCGGGCCGAGGCTGGTCGCATGGGGGGGGGCTCCGATCGTCACGGTCGCAGCGGCGAAGACTTGACTGTCGAGGTGCCTCCAGGAACGGTTATCATCGACGCGGCCAGCGGGCTGGTACTCAAAGATCTGGTGCTCGACGGAGACTCGGCGATCATCGCTCGCGGTGGCCGTGGTGGAAAGGGAAACCCGCACTTTAAGAGCTCTACGAATCAAGCCCCGCGCGAGTCCACACCTGGCGCTCCCGGTGAAATGCGGCGGGTTATCCTGGAACTCAAGGTTATTGCCGACGTGGGGCTAGTCGGTAAACCCAACGCGGGTAAGAGCACGCTGCTGAGCCGACTGTCGCGCGCTCGCCCTGAGATTGCCGACTACCCATTTACCACTAAGTTCCCGAACCTGGGGCAAGTTGTGGTCGACATCGACAATGCGTTTGTAATGGCTGACATCCCCGGTTTGATCGAGGGAGCCGCCGACGGTGTGGGCCTGGGGCATGACTTCCTGCGACACATCATGCGAGCTGGAATCTTGATCCATTTGGTTGAGCCACTCCCCTCTGACGGCAGCGATCCAATCGAAAACTACCGCGTCATCCGCAACGAGCTGGAACAGTACAATAACGAGCTCGCCGCACGCCCAGAGATCGTCGCCGTCAGCAAATCGGAAATCCCCGAGTCGCAAGAAGTGTTCGAGCAATTGTCCAAGGAAGTCGACGGCGAGGTAATGCGGATCAGCGCAGTTACAGGCGACGGATTAAATCGCCTGATTCGACGCGTAGCTAATGAATTGTCGCAGGCCAAGACGCTGCACGCGAATTAGTGGATTGACCGACGCATGCAACAAACCTTCGGCGTCGATATTGGCAATAGTGGCATACGGATCACCGAATTGCTGCTACCCAGTCGCGAACTGGGGCCAATGCTGCGCATCGATTGGTGGCCAGACGACCGCCCCAGCTCGCAGCTCAGCTCGGCCGACTCGCCGCGCTATCGCCCAGACGATCCACAATGGCTGTGTGAACTGGAGCAATTTATCGATGCGCACGAACGACCTATAGCGGCGGGCAGCCCCGACCATCCGCCACGCTGGTTGATCAGCAGCGTCCGCCGCGATGCGCTGACGCTGTTGCACAAGTTCCTAGTCGCTGGGCATCTAGTCGCTGGGCATCTGGTCGCTGGGCATCTAGAGACTGGGGACCTGCGCTCTGGTCACTCGGCATCTGAATCGGCACCACAAGTGTCCAGAAAAGTCGAAGTGGTGACGTATACAGCGCTGCCGCTGGACATTCGAGTTGATTTCCCACAGGCCGTCGGCATCGATCGCTTACTGGCTGCGCTGGCAGCCGTCGAATTCGTAGACGCCTCGCCTGCAGTGGTCATTCAAGCGGGCTCGGCTGTAACGGTGGACTTGATCAATGTACTAGCGAGGAGCAGTGTATCAG
>CAKQNH010000691.1 GCA_934255105.1 uncultured Pirellulaceae bacterium | reverse complement strand
GATGGCCTGGGGCCGATGCTTTTTATGATGTGAGGTATAAAATAGAAAGACACTTCTGCCCGTGTCCGAACAATATTAATTACAACCCATGCCCGACAACATAAACGACCCGATCGACCTACCAGAGATCTTGCAAGCCGAGTGGGGGGACGACCAAGTCCACCAGCTCTTCGACGATTTGCGCGACGGGGCTGCGGTCGAACATGTGCAACTGCGGACCGCCGACCAAGATTTCCGCGCCACCTTAGAGCAGGGCAGGCAGGCTTTCGTCAGCCAAGCTGCACACGCCATTCAGGTTCGATATCGCTTTGAGAACGAGCTGTGGTGCGACACGATTATGCCGGGCCAGCCAACGACAAAGATTGTGCGCACGCGGCTGATGGAGTAACCCCATGCATCAACCTATCACTGGCTATCATCAAGATGACGAGGACCACTGGGTCGCTCAGCTAGCCTGCGGTCACAATCAACATGTGCGGCATGATCCGCCATGGATGAATCGACCGTGGGTCGTCACCCCGGAGGGTCGCCAGTCCATGCTCGGGCATGTGTTACAATGCGTTAAATGTGAGGAGGGAGCTCCGCCAGACGAGCGACCACCACCCTCGTCGTCGGCGGCAGTAGCAGAATGACCCGCCCTAGTGCTCTGTCCAGACTAGATCTTGGGGTTGCATTCTTAATTGTAGAACGCTTAATTGTAAAACGGTTGTCCCAACCGTTTTCCGAAGCAGTTGGGACAACTGCTCTACACTCTCCCAATATTAAGGCTGGACGGAGCACTAGTTTATTTTTTCAAGTTAAAAACACAGGATTGACCATGCCCGCAAAGTTTAGTTTTGCTTTTATTGCTTCGCTGATGTTTGCCGCGTTCCCGTTGCAGTTTGCGTCAATGCACTCATCGCAACTGTTTGCCGCCGGCCCGAAGGCAATTGAAATCAGCACGGACGACGTCCACGATTTGCTCAACAAGCAGAAAGATGCAGAAGCGGAGGCTGAAAAAGCAGGCCGCCAAGCACCGCAGGCCGATTTTGTGCTGGTGGACGTGCGCAGCGAAGCCGAGATGAACATATCTATTATCCCGGATGCCATCACCAGGGATGAGTACGAAGCGCACCCCGAAAAGTACGCCGGCCGCACCGTGATTCCCTACTGCGCCGTGGGTGGTCGCAGCACGGCGTATGCCGCCAAATTGGCTGACCAAGGGTTGCATGTCAAGAACTACAAAGGGAGCATACTCGACTGGGTCGTCTCCGAACTACCGCTCGTCACGCCCGACGGCAAGCCCACGGATCGCGTCTTTGCCTTCGGCCCAAATCATAAGATCCCAAGCAAATACAAGCAGGTTCGGAAGTAGGGCTTGTGGTACTGCTCTGTCGTGGATCGCTCCGCCGATCCTTGCTTTGGTTTAATCTGTCGTGGATCGCTCCGCCGATCCTTGCTTTTGTAGACGGAAGTAGAGCGACAGAGATCAACGACTTTCGACGGTGGAGCGTCGAGCCCCATTGCTTTGGTGGATGAAAAAAGAGCGATTGATCGACGGAGCGATCAGCGACGAACCACGGCGGAGCGTCGAATCACATTGATGCGAGGATTGACCAACGGATATTGCCTGTTGTAATATATATCAACGTTGTTCGGGAAGGCCTCATGCCGTATTTCGAAGTTATTTGGGACGAGGAACCCGGTGGCAATGTTGAACATATCGCCGAACACGGCCTCCAGCCGGAAGATGTTGAAGAAGCGTTATTCAATCCAGTGGATCACGATGTAAGTCGATCTTCAGGCTTGCCAATTGTCTTTGGATATACACCGGACGGGCGTTACGTTTTGGTTGTGTATGAAAATATTAGCGATGCGATGGTGTATCCCGTAACCGCGTACGATGTCGAGGAGTAGAAGGATGACACAAGAGAAAGGCAAGCGAATCTATCGTAGGACCACAGCCGAGGAACGAGCACGCCACGCTGAAGTACGAGAGCAGATCGCCAAAGAACTGCCCGATATTCGACGACGAGCGAAGGAGCGTCTGACGTTGTTGAAGAAGGAGGGTACGCCAATTCGGCAAGTGCTAGCCGCATTGCGAGCAGAACGAGAAAGGCAAGGGTTAAGTCTAGCTGATATTCAGGAACGTACCGGAATCGATCGGGCGGCTTTGTCCAGATTGGAGAACAGCGAAGACGCGAATCCAACGCTGGCGACCCTTGAACGGTATGCAGAAGCCGTCGGTCGGCAAATGGTAGTGCTGCTTTCCGAGCCAGCGGTTTGAAAGACTAGCGTTCAAGTCCAGACCGGCAAGATCGCATTCTACATGGTTAGGTGGTCTTCAACTGCGACCAATAGATCAGCAGAATGTGCATACTACATAGTCGCTGATGGCTCCGCCGATCAGTCGCTGCGTTCGTCGTGGATCGCTCCGCCGATCCTTGCTTATGTAGACGAAAGAAGAGCGACAGAGATCAGCGACTTTCGACGGCGGAGCGTCGAGCCACATTGCTTTGGTAGGTGGAAAATGAGCAATTGATCGGCGGAGCGATCAACGACTTTCGGCGGAGCGTCGAGCCACATTGATTACTTCAAAAAGTAATCCAGGAAGCGAAAGGCTTGTGCGTTGGACTCGGCGGTCGGCGAGTGTCCGTCGCGCATGGTCATGGCCACGCGATCTCTATAACCCAGCAGTTTATTGAGGGCGATGCTGTGGTTGAGCGCGATCCAATGAACGGGTCGGTCTTGCGCGCCGCCTGAGACCAGGAAGGGTCGCGGCGCCATCAAGGCATGCAACTCGTGCATGTCTCGATGCTCTGCCACCAACGTGCGATAGGCGCCCGTGCGTGGATTCTTCTTAGTTACCGGGCCGCGAGGACGCTGGTCTGTCGGTGGACGCGTAAGGTCTTGGCCCAAATACCAGGGGTCCCAGTAGTTGGCGCTGGGATCAGCTTCGTTCCAGACGATCCCCGGATCGACCCATACGGCACAGGCGAACTTGTCGTGCAAGCACGACGCGTACATGGCCCATTTGCCGCCATAGGAATGTCCGATGACTCCAATCCGATCGGCTTGAACCTCGGGCAGGGTAGCCAGCAGATTGCAAGCGTTGGCGGCCGTGTACGCGAGATAGGTCAAGGGTTGTATGGATTCATACAGGGTGGGCTTGCGAACGTCCTCGCCATTGGTCGATCCCAAGCAGAGCGTCACATAGCCTCGCTCCGCCAACTGCGAGCCAAAATCGCGCGTGCCACGCGCTTTTTCTGTTAATCCGGCGGCATCGGCCGAGTTGTACCAGGT
>CAKQNH010000690.1 GCA_934255105.1 uncultured Pirellulaceae bacterium | reverse complement strand
CTGCCGAGCGCATCGCTACTTTTGATAACGACGGCACGCTGTGGTGCGAGCAGCCGATGTATTTTCAACTGCTTTTTGCGCTTGACCGTGTCCGAGTGCTGGCGCCGCAGCACCCCGAATGGAAGGACAAGGAACCGTTTGCTTCACTGCTCAAGGGAGACGTAAAAACCGCCTTGGCCGGCGGTGAGAAAGCGCTGATGGAAATCGTGGCCGTCACACATGCCGGAATGACGACCGAGGAATTCGACAAAACTGTCAAGGACTGGATCGCCACTGCAAAGCATCCCATTACCAAGCGACCGCTGCTGGAGATGGTCTATCAACCGATGATCGAACTGCTCGCCTACCTGCGCGCCAATGAGTTTAAAACTTTCATCGTTTCTGGCGGAGGGATCGAGTTCATGCGCCCCTGGACAGAACAAGTCTATGGCATTCCGCCCGAGCAAGTAGTGGGCAGCAGCGGCAAACTGAAGTGGGAGATGGTGGATGGAAAGCCCAAGCTGATGAAGCTCTCCGCAATTGATTTCATCGATGACAAGGCAGGCAAACCAGTCGGTATTCAAAAGCACATCGGCCGACGCCCCATCGCCGCCTTTGGCAACTCCGATGGCGATCTGGAAATGTTGCAGTGGACCGCGGCCGGTCCGGGCGCGCGCTTTTGCCTGTACGTTCACCACACCGATGCCGAGCGTGAATTTGCTTACGACCGCGATTCACACATTGGCCAGCTAGACAAGGGCCTCGACGCAGCCGCCGCCAAAGGCTGGACTGTCGTGGACATGAAGAAGGACTGGAAGACAATCTTTCCGCCCAAGCCATAAACCACAATTTCACCCGTGTCGTAATTTCAACAGTCCTACTCCGTCAAGCAAACATCCTATGAAAACAAAACTGCTGCTGATGACGCTCGCCCTAGCGGTGGGAGTCCTCAATACCGCACACGCGCAGGAAATCCTCCCTTTCCCACCCACCCCTTCCGCATCGACTGCGGGTCTATCGATGCAGGATTCGACCTATAAGAAACGCGAGACGCCGCAGCGATTGGCCAATGACGCTCCCAACATTCTGATTATCCTCATGGACGACTCCGGCCCGGCGCTCCCCACGACCTATGGTGGGGAGGTCCACACGCCCACGCTGGATCGAGTGCACAACTCGGGGATTACCTACAACCGCTTCCATTCCACCGCGATGTGTTCGCCGACGCGGGCTTCGTTGCTAACCGGTCGCAACCACACTCGCATTGGCAACGGCCAAATCGCTGAATTTGCAAACGACTGGGATGGCTTTTCGGGCATCATCCCGAAGTCCTCCGCCACAGTCGCCGAGGTGTTGAAATCCTACGGCTACAAGACCGGCGCTTGGGGAAAATGGCACAATACTCCCGCTGAAATGACCACCTCTGCGGGGCCGTTCGAATACTGGCCCACGGGCTATGGCTTCGAGTATTTCTATGGATTCCTCGGGGGCGAGGCTTCGCAGTACGAACCCAATTTGGTGCGCAATACGACCATCGTTCATCCGCCGAAAACTCCGGAGCAGGGCTATCACCTGACCGAAGACATCGCCAATGACGCGATCGGCTGGCTGCGTGAACAGCAAGCCTTCAATCCCGACAAGCCATTCCTAATGTATTGGGCACCAGGGGCTGTCCACGGCCCGCACCACATAATGAAAGAGTGGGCGGATAAATACAAAGGAAAGTTCGATGATGGTTGGGACAACTATCGCGTGCGCGCTTTCGCACGCCAAAAGAAATTGGGTTGGATTCCAGAGAACACGCAGCTAACCGAGCGCCCCGATACACTCGCAGCCTGGGAATCGATCCCCGAGGATGAAAGAGCCTTCCAGCGCCGCCTGATGGAGGTCTTCGCCGGTTTCGCTGAACATGCCGACCATCATGCCGGACGCGTTATCGACGAGATCGAGAAACAAGGGAAACTGGACAACACGCTCATTTTCTATATTTGGGGCGACAACGGTTCCTCCGCTGAGGGGCAAAATGGAACCATCTCCGAACTGCTCGCGCAGAACGGCATCCCCACCACGATCTCACAGCACATCAAAGTGATGAACGAGCTGGGCGGTCTAGATGTATTGGGCTCTCCCAAGGCCGACAATATGTATCACGCCGGCTGGGCATGGGCGGGAAGCACACCCTATAGAGGCACTAAACTACAAGGCGCCTACTTTGGCGGAACGCGCCAGCCGATGGCCGTATCCTGGCCCAAAAAAATCAAGCACGACGATAAGATGCATTCGCAGTTCCATCACGTCAACGATATCGTCCCCACCATTTACGACCTCCTGAAAATCGATCTGCCGCAGGTCGTCAACGGTGTGACGCAAATGCCGCTCGACGGGATCAGCATGGCCTATTCGTTTGCCGATGCCGCAGCCGAGGGACAGAAGAAGACTCAATTCTTCGACATCATGGGGAGCCGCGGTATTTATCACGAGGGCTGGTTTGCAGGAGTGGCCGGGCCTCGCATACCATGGGTGCCTGGTCGCCCGGACATCGCCAACTGGGATCCGCAAAAAGACACCTGGGAACTCTACAACATCGACGAGGACTGGAGCCAGGCGAACGACCTCGCCGAACAAATGCCGGATAAGGTAGACTCGATGAAGTCGCTCTTCATCGCCGAGTCCGCGATGAACAAGAACCTGCCGATCGGTGGTGGGCTGTGGTCTATCGTGTTACATCCCGAGGATGGTCCCGCCACTCCCTACACCGAGTGGACCTTTGCCGGTTCGATTGTCCGCATGCCTGAATTCGCCGCTCCCAAGATCGGGAAATTCAATAACACTGTCGCCATGGAAGTAACCGTACCGGACGATGCCAACGGCGTGCTCTACGCGCTGGGCAGCTTTTCCGGTGGCTTGGCCTGCTACGTCAAAGACGGCGTGCTCAGCTACGAATACAACCTGTTCGAGATCGATCGCACCCAAATTAGGGCGCAGGGGAAGCTTCCGACTGGTGAAGTAAAGATCGAAGTCGAGACGAGACTGCTTGCCAAAGCTCCCGGCTCGCCCGCGCAAATCACTTTGAAAGTCAATGGCAAGGAGGTCGCCAGCGGCAAAGTACCGATCACCGCGCCGGTTGCCTTCACCGCCAACGATTGTCTCGACTTCGGCAGCGACCTCGGCTCACCCGTCTCGCTGGATTACTTCGCTGAAGCTCCGTTCAAGTTCAATGGAACGCTTGGAACGAGCACCATCAAATACGTGAAATAGCCATTTGTGGTCGCATCTCGATTCTTCCTTCCCCAACGCTCAGTCTGCT
>CAKQNH010000689.1 GCA_934255105.1 uncultured Pirellulaceae bacterium | reverse complement strand
ACCGACGAGTACCAGCACGATGCCTGGGGCAAATCGCTTGCCTCAAGCGGCTCGACTGCCAACAGCCAGCGTTACAAGGGCGAGCTGCTCGCCTACCGCGAGGATCCCGAAGCGGCCCCCGCGCCGCAGTATGCCTTGCACTTTCGTCATTACGATCCCCAGACCGGTACATTCGCCAGCCAGGATCCTGCCGAAGATGACATCAACCTCTATCGGTATGTGAAGAATAATCCGGTCAATAGGGAGGATCCGAGTGGGTTGTTCGACGCACAGAAGATGGAGGAAATCGTCAAGTTCCTGCGGCCCGACATTTGGAATTGATGGACAGAGAAGGGTGGGCGACTGAAGCAGGGCAACTACTGGGTAAACGGATCAGCGTGGTACGATTTCGACGGAAATCTTTCTGTCTTGCTGGAGAAAGACTACGGGGAGATAGACGCTGCAAAGAAATTCATCGAAGTCATTGAAAACTCTTTCGCTACCGGGATGCAGTTTAGAGCCGCACGCGTACCGACTCCAGAGAACCAAGCGGAGTTGGCAAAGTTTTGGTATCGCAAAGCAGGCGAGGCAGTGGAGGCAGGCGTCGATGCTTACCTCGGAATCCTTTCAATTACCAACGAAGGCCTGGATTGGGTTATTACAGTTGACGAGATCGCAAAAGGAAATTATTGGGCTGCCGTTGGCTTTTTGCCGGTAGTAACCGGCGGTACAATTAAGGTCGTTGATAAAGCAGGCGAAGTTGTTCGTGTAGCCCCAAACAGTACAGTGGAGCGTGGTTGGCTGCAGTTCTGGGAAGAACGTGGAATTGGGAATAGTCGTGGACACGTAATCGCCCAGCACGTAGGTAAGTCCGATGCAGACCTTATCGCCCGCATTGGAAGCAATAAGAAGATAAGCGCAGCGAGCAGCTTTACGGACCAAGCGACTGCAGAAGCTGTCATCGGCGGAGCGATCCGACAGAACCGCACCCAGTTGAGCGCCTGGCTTCGGACAGCGCAACAAGGTGATCGACTTCCGCTGACGTACCCGGGAACTGACGTGATCGGTAGGGGAATCAAGAAGGGACAATCGGTCGTTGGTGACCGGACGAGTGCAAAAATCATTCTTCAGGCATTGGGCAATGGCAAGTATCACATTCTCACTGCGTTTCCCCAATGAGGAAGATCATGACGAATTTGGAAGAGTTTTGGAATTTCGTAGGCGCTTGGTTCCCTGACGCTGACCTTGAAGGCGTGGACGATGACGAGCAGGTTGTTCGCAACTTCGTAGCAACGAAGAATCACGGCAAGATTGAACAAGTGTATCTAGGATGCCGTGAAGTTCTTGCTATGGACCCATTGCCGGTCGATCGAATTACAGACGACGCGAATCGGTACTTCGAGAATGAGACGGAGTGCCGGGAATGGTTGAATAAGTGTTTGGCAATTCTCGCCGATGCCGTGGCAGCTTGACCGCGGCAACGATCAGCGTGAGCAATGGCGAGTGGTAACGCGGCGGCGGCAGGAAGCCGCCGCAATCTTGGCAGGACGCACCGCCGGGCGAATGGGCGTTGCCGAAGCGAACGAGCCTCCATGCCCGGCGGAACCTGAGTTGACGTTGCGATGGAGTGGTTGCGGAAACAGCGCGGGGACACTGCTGCTTGTCGGGGAGCTTAACACCAACTAGCAACGTGCAGTGGCCCCAATGTCCCCCGCTACCTCTATTCCATTGGAGAAGGTTGCCGAGGCCCAAACCCCCGCGGCTGTATAGCGCGTTACAATGGTTGTATGACATCTTCAGAGAGCCAAGGTAGTCCTGAGCAGACAACGGCGTCCACGCGAGACGAACGCATCCAGTCGCCTCATGATCGGCTGATCAATCAGACGTTGCAGCAGGCTGAGGCGACCCGCGACCTGCTGGCTCGTCATCTGCCAAGCGAAGTCGTTCAGCACCTAAAACTCGGCACGTTGGTTCCGGTCGATACCAGCTTCATTGATCGGAATCTCAGGCGTCGATTTGCTGATCGGCTGTTTTCGGTCGAAGTGTCAGATGAGATCGTTCGCAGCCTAAAGATGCCTAGCAACAGCATTAATGTACTGGTGCTGATCGACCACAAGAGTACCGACGAGCCGTATGTATTGGTCCAGATGCTGGGATACATCGTGCGCATTTGGGAAAACGCGTTGGCAAATGGCCAGCCGTTGGTCCCTATTTTTCCTTGGGTGATCTACAATGGGGTTAATCCTTGGCGCGCTAGCCGCAGCTTGGCAGAGCTAATTCCCGTACCGGCAAGCTGGAGACGGTACGTACCGGCGCTGGAACTGTCGATTCTGGACGTCAGCCGCATGGACGATGCGGCCATGGTGGGGGAACCAATTTTGCAAGTGGCCCTGACTCTGTTAAAATATGGCAGAGCGGCAGAACTGGACGCGGTGCTACGGTCTTTGTTTCACGTGCTTTCTCACGCAATCCATCCGCAGCAAGCCAAGGATTTACTTGATACGATAAGGGTCTATGTGATGAGTGTGAATCCGGTCGTAGGTGAAGAGAAGATGAACGAATTAGTCTCAGAATTCTGGCCCGTTCAGCCAGAACCCGGCTCAGTTGCTGACCAACTAATCAAAAAGGGCGAAGCTCGCGGAGTAACTAAGGAAAAGGCAAACACAATCCGCATTTTTCAATCGATCTTAGGCGTTCGGGAATCTACCGATGACGAGCTAGCCGGCAAGAGCCTGAGCGAACTGCAAGCGACGATCGAAACGCTTCGAAAACAGATCGGCAATCGTCCCAGCGAATAACGAGGCCAAGCGTGAAGACTCTTGGTTTCTACTAATTTTAAGCTTTATTAGTCTGGATCAGCCAATCATTAGCCACCGTGCCGAACGCTGCTGAACACCAAACGATAGGATATCGATGACATTGTTGACCGTGTCTGGCAAGTCAGCCAGCACGCCGAGCACGGCTTGGCCGGAGTCGATCAATCCGGCAATGAACGATCCGGCGACTTCCACTCCACTGGAGAGGGCCGACGCCGCCCACGCGCCCGCATCTTCGATCCAGCCAGCCGCCGTGTGGAACAACTGGCCAACCTGATCCCCGGCCCAAGCGAACGCAACGAGCACACCATTGGCATCGCTCCAGCTTAGCGCAGTAGCTGACAGGGCATGTGACGTGGACCATGAGAAGGGAATTACTTTGCAAAGTCGAATCCTACGTCGCTTCGGCGAGTGGCTGGTGTTCGTAAATTTGACACGCGGATACCACCGGCCAACAAATTGCTTGAGCGCGCTTTGCTTCATTGGGGAGT
>CAKQNH010000688.1 GCA_934255105.1 uncultured Pirellulaceae bacterium | reverse complement strand
GTTCCCGACGATGCCCGAAGAGCCGTCACCCAAAGAAGTTTTTCTAAGACTTCGCGAGTTGCGAGATCATTGGTAGCAAATCGGCGCGTCGACGACTGGATCATCATCGCCGGTTCGTGCGTACGGTTTTGATCAAGCACTCGCCCACTCGATCAATTCGAAGCCTGTAGTTTAGCGCCGAGCCGCAGCAGGGCCGCAGATGCAGACATCGCATGTAGATCATGGTTGAAATGCGTCAAACCGGAATTGACAGTTGAAAATGCGTTGTCGAAAATTAAGCTTCGAATCGAGACCCTGGATAAGTGACGCGCGCGCATCTCGGTGAGTGCCGTTTGGCGTCGGATCGCAACGGAAACCCAATATGAGCAGAGTTAGAGTCCTCGTGGGCACGAAAAAGGGCGCATTCATTCTCACCGCGGACGGCGCTCGCCAGAAATGGGACGTCAGCGGGCCGCACTTCGCTGGTTGGGAGGTCTACCACTTCAAGGGATCGCCGGTCGACCCGAACCGGCTGTACGTGTCGCAGACCAGCGACTGGTTCGGACAGGTCATCCAGCGGTCCGACGACGGCGGCGCGACCTGGTATCCACCGGGCAGTTCACCGGAGGAGCTCACCACACCCGAAGGTTTTCCTAAGGGAGAAAGCAACAAGTTCGTCTACGACACGTCGGAACAAACCGGCAAGCCGCTCACGACGCACCAATTTTACGACGGCACGCAGAGGGATTGGGTGTTCAAGCGGGTCTGGCACCTTGAGCCGTCCAGTTCGGACCCCGACACGGTCTACGCCGGGGTGGAAGACGCAGCCCTGTTCCGCTCGACCGATGGAGGTAAGAGCTGGCACGAGCTGGCCGGGCTGCGGGGCCACGGTACTGGGCCGAAGTGGTCGCCCGGCGCAGGCGGATTGTGTTTGCACACGATTCTGTTCGATCCGGGCAACACAAAACGGATGTTCGCGGCAATCTCGGCGGCCGGTGCATTCCGCACGGACGACGCAGGGGAGACGTGGAAGCCGATCAATCGCGGGCTCAAGTCGCCGTATCTCCCCGAGCCGACACCGGAGGTCGGTTTCTGTGTCCATCGCCTAGCTATGCACCCTTCACAACCGAACGTCGTATTCATGCAGTTGCATCAAGGGGGTGGTATCTATCGCAGCGACGACGCGGGAGACCATTGGGTCGAGGTAAACGGAAATCTGCCGACCGATTTCGGCTTCCCGATCGACGTTCACGCCCACGAAGCAGAAACGATCTACGCCGTGCCGATGGACCCGATGTTGCGTGTTCCTCCAGAAGGTAAGCTGCGAGTCTGGCGCAGCCGCGTTGGCGGGAACGAATGGGAGCCGCTCAAGAAGGGATTACCGCAAGAAAACTGCTATGTCAACGTCCTCCGCGATGCGATGGCTGTCGACAAGCTCGATCCGTGTGGCGTTTATTTCGGTACAACTGGCGGCCAGGTCTACTGCTCCCCCGACGGCGGCGACAACTGGTCGCCAATAGTGCGCGACTTGCCGTACGTCTATTCGGTGGAGGTGCAGACCATTTCGTAGACGCGTCTGATCACGTGCGAGTGCGCTTCGGCGTTTTTGTCCTTTTACTCGTCGGCCCAGAAGCCGCTTAATAGTGAATATGGTTCATGATCCGAATCGAAATCCCCTACCACCTGCGAGTGCTCGCCGAGATTACGGCCGAGGTGCAGCTCGACGTTGATCCACCGGTTACAATTGGCGCGGTGCTCGACGCCCTAGAGTCCCGATACCCGATGCTCCGCGGCACGGTTCGCGACCACGTCACCCATGAGCGGCGAGCGTTCTTGCGGTACTACGCCTGCGAGCAGGACTTTACTCTGGTGCCGCTCGATACTCCGCTGCCCGAGCCGGTCGCGCAGGGCGTGGAGCCGCTACTGGTGATCGCAGCGGTTGCGGGCGGTTAGCATCGCAGGGTCAATAAGCGGCATATGCTTTCAGCTTGTGAGACAACGTGCTCCGGAAGCAAGAGGTCCGCTGCTTCGCTTGCTCGAAAGCTATGAATTCGTAAGCGGACCATCTAAACTATTCCCTACGTTTTGGGCGAATTGAGGAAAATACCACCACTGAATAGTGCTAAGGGTTCGCTTAATTCTGTCGAAGTAGTTAAGCGTTGCTTAGATGAGCGATCTCGGCGAGAATGACGTATTAGTCGGTTTGGATGATGTTTATTCTTTTTCAACAAGGGTGCCAGTGGGATGAATCAACAGAGTTTTGGTGTGTCGTTGACCCAACCGCAGAGAGTTGCCATCGCTGAACTGCTGCCGCAATTAGCCGATCGCTTGAAGCTCGATATAAAACGTCAAGTCAGCATCGAGTTCACCGTTTCAATTATGCAAGCGATCTGGTGGGCCGCAGGCGAGGCTGTCCCCACCGCCTCCTCCGGCATGAAACGGAATTCATTGCGGCATATCATCGCTGCTTTCCGGCAGGCTATCGAAGATGCTCATGGAATCGCAGCTATTCCACCTTCGAAACGCCTCTACCAATTCAAAATCACTCTGCTGAATATTGATCCCGTCATTTGGCGACGCATCCAGATTAAGAACTGCTCGGTCGATAAGCTGCACGAATGCATTCAAACCGCCATGGGATGGACCAACTCGCATCTCCATCAGTTCAAAATACAAGGTATCGTCTGTGGCGATCCAGAACTTCTGTGCGAAGACGCGGACTGTTTTTTCGGTATCAACTCGCTGAAGACCATGGTCAGTGACATCGTTCCGCGATCGGGAGCTCGTTTTAAATTTTCATACGAATACGATTTCGGCGATCGTTGGGAACACGAGGTTGTGTTCGAAGGCTGCTTGCCCACGGATCAGGGCGTACGTTATCCGCTGTGCTTGGAAGGTGAACGAGCTTGTCCACCTGACGATGTCGGTGGAGTGGATGGGTACGCGGAGTTTCTTGCAGCGATTGCCGATGCCTCTCATGCGGAGCACAAGGAGTGGAGGGCCTGGGCTGGAGGTGACTTTGATCCGAATAGCTTCGACGCTTTGGCAGCGACCAAAGACATGCGGCGAGGTTTGCCTGACTGGCGACAACTGGAACGTCAACGAGAACCATCGGCTTGCACAATCGCTTAGCAAGTTTACATGAAAAAAGCCCTTCGCTTCCTCCGCGGGTGCCAGCCGCAGCAACAGGGCTCATTCCATTTCAAAACGCGTTCTACGAGAATCGGTTGCTAGTAGTCTAGTCCTTAAATAAGCATATGCCTGGGGCGTTTTAGCATGTTTCTGTCGGCGCAGCAGGCAACGACTGGCGGCGCC
>CAKQNH010000687.1 GCA_934255105.1 uncultured Pirellulaceae bacterium | reverse complement strand
GGGGAGGGCGGAGACGGATTGCACAGATGTAGATTGCGCTTGCCCTCTCCCTCGCTTAGGCTCGACCTCTCCCAGAGGGAGAGGATCCAGTGCGAGCAGAGCTAACGCAAGAAAATCGATAGGGAAAAGGCTCGTGAAAAGTTGTGGCGTATAAAAAGGCACTCTTGCCCGCTTTACACCCCACAACTTTTCACGACCCAGTTTCTCTGCCCCCAGCCAACTCGCCTTGCTGGGGACATACGGCAATGACTAGCTCGCAAAATTTGGCTCATACCAGGCAAGTTAGCATGGTGCGGACTTATGCAGTTTCGATCGCATGTGCTGGAGTGTTGTCTGTACGCGATTCGAGCTGCGCTTGGGCGGCTAAAGCCTGGACTCCAACAATTGCGCTTGGGCGGCTAAAGCCTGGACTCCAACAATTGCGCATGGGCGGCTAGACCGGTCGAGATTGATCGTCCATGTCGCGAATATATCGCCGCAGTCGCTCGAGCTCGTCCGTGGTGTCTTTCAATCGCAACATAATGCCCACGCGCTTGAGCAGCGTTACCTTCTGCACCGGCTTGGTCAGGAAATCGTCGGTACCAGCCTTTACCGCGCGCTCGATATCCCCTAGCTCATTCAGCGCGGTGACCATCAATACCATCACCCGAGCAGTTTTCGGATCGTCTTTGATTTGCTTGCAAACCTCAAATCCACTCAGCTTGGGCATCATGACGTCGAGCAACAGTAGGTCGGGCTGAAACGATTTGACCTTGTCCAGCGTATCTTGGCCGTCGACCGAGACCTCAATCTCACAACCGCTTGAGGCCAGATAAGCCTCAAGCAATTCGCGGTTAGCAGCGTTGTCGTCTGCAATTAGAATTCTATTGGTTCTAGCTTCGCGGTTAGCGGCGCTATCGTCGGCAACCAGAATTCCACTGGTCTTAGTTTGGCTTGCATCAGTCACTCTAGACTGCTCCTCCTACTTGTGCCTCGGCAGGCACCGGGAAATTTTCGCACAACTCGCGTGCGTTTTGGCGAATGCTAGCGTGTAGCGTATCATCATCTGGATTCCGCAGAGCTTGACTTATCCAACCGCCGATGGTCTTCATTTCGTCAGCCCCCATACCACGGGTGGTCAGGGCGGGGGTGCCGATACGAATTCCGCTGGGGTCGAGCGGTTTACGAGTGTCGAAGGGGATCATGTTCATGTTGACAGTGATGCCACAGCTTTCAAGTGCCCTTTCGGCTTGCTTTCCACCGAGCCCGATACTGGTTACATCTACCAGCAGTAGGTGGTTGTCGGTACCGCCACTGATCAGCCTCAAGCCATCGCTGATCAGCGTTTCGGCCAAAGTCTTGGCATTGTTCACCACGGCTTGACCGTATAGCCGGAATTCGGGTCGCAGGGCCTCGCCAAAGCAGACCGCTTTGCCGGCGACCACGTGCATTAGCGGCCCACCCTGCAGTCCTGGAAAGACCGCGCTGTTGATCGACTTGAGGTACTCTTGCTTGCACAGGACGATCCCGGATCGCGGCCCACGCATTGTCTTGTGAGTCGTCGAGGTCACGTAGTCCGCCACTGGGACAGGGTTGTCGTGCACTCCGGCGGCTACTAGTCCAGCGTAGTGCGCCATGTCGACCAAGAGTTTTGCCCCACAATCCTGGGCGATTTCAGCAAAGCGAGCGTGTGGGATTTCGCGTGGATAGGCGCTGGCCCCGGCGACGATCAATTTAGGCTTGTGCTCGCGTGCCAGTCGGGCGACTTGATCAAAATCCAGCCGATGTGTCTGCGGATCGACGCCGTAGGAAATGAATTTGTACAGCATGCCCGAGATATTCAAGTGCATGCCGTGGGTTAGGTGGCCCCCCTGAGCTAGATCCAGCCCCAACACGGTGTCGCCCGGCTTCAGCGCCGCTACATACACCGCCATGTTGGCCTGGGAGCCACTGTGGGGTTGCACGTTGGCCGCTTCCGCCCCGAACAACTGGCAGACGCGTGAAATCGCCAAGCGTTCGACGACATCCACATTTTCGCAACCACCGTAGTAACGACGTCCTGGATATCCTTCCGCGTATTTGTTGGTCAGCACGCTGCCGACTGCCTGCATGATGGCTGGCGATGTGTAATTTTCGCTGGCGATCATCTCCAAGCCATCTTGCTGCCGTTGGTATTCGGCGTCCATGGCGGCCCACAGGTCGGGATCTTGCGAAGCAATAAAGTTCATGTTTGGGGATCTAGTCAGGAAGGAACGCCCAGCGTCGCCGCTTGAGCTCGGTTGATTGACATTGAAATGCTCTGCCTTTTGACAGCAGCTCAAATTGTCCGTCCAGCGACCAGAAACGTCAACGACTGTTCGCAACTAGTCGCCAGGGAAAAATCGCAGCCTGGCCACTTCACGACCCCAGCGAGCTCGCCTTGCTGTTGAAGAGTTTTGAAGCTAGTCGCCCGCCATCCCAGCCTCCTCGCAGCTTCCCAGCGAATTGCCCCCTCCCGCTGCGCGGGCAGAGAATGACTTGTGGGGTATGAACGGGTAGGAGTGCCCTTTTTACTTAAAAACGGGCAGGAGTGCCCGTTCTACTTACAAACGGGCAGGAGTGCCCGTTCTAGGATGTGGATTGGGCGTAGGTGGATTCAATCGGGGGAGGTTAAGCGGCCGACGTTGAGCAGTTCGACGTCGTCGGGTATTTGGGAGGAGGCCGGTGGATGTTCATAATAGCCCGTCCGCAACGTGTGCTTGACCTCTAGCGGCTTCAAATCGGTGCGGTTGAACCTGCGTTTGAGCGTCAGCTCGTCGGTCTGCAACGCGTACTCGATTTCACCCGTGGTGGGGACGAAAAAGATCCCCGCAATGCGAAAGATCCCTGGATCGTTCTGCCGGTGGTGACTGAGCAATTCAACCTGCTGCCCCACCTCCAGATCGATGTCGGGGACGCGCACCCACATGCTGGGACGCACTCGAAATGTCGACTCACCGTAATGCAGACGGTAGAACTCGCCATCCCAAGCAGAGCGGCGAAATACGCGGCGACTGGGGATCAGTCGCCGCACCAACTCCACGTCCTGGTGGTGGATCCACTCGTCACCGTCGCTGGGCCATCGCAAATAAACGCCCCAGTCGGGCAGATCAGGGCGATAACTGTCTGAGGCCGGTTCCGATTCGGGTGTTGCCATATATAGCCCCTTCCTGTTTTGTCACCAATTAGTTCTAAGGTAGCCGCGTCGCACACAACCGTTGGAGTCCAGGCTTTAGCCGCCTCACGCGCAATCGCTGGAGTCCAGGCTTTAGCCGCCTCACGCGCAACTGTTGGAGTCCAGGCTTT
>CAKQNH010000686.1 GCA_934255105.1 uncultured Pirellulaceae bacterium | reverse complement strand
TGTCTGTGCAGGTAGGTTTGCAGGTGCGAGTAGACACCCGATGAGGGTCAAAGCAATGAGATTGGTCAGACGAGACATGGCGATACATCCTGTTTTCGATAGTCATGACGGCGGTAGTTTTGGTTTCCTCGGACTCAGCGAGCTACTTGCGAGCTGAGGTGTTCTAACCCTGCGCGAAGCAGCGGCAAATCGACTGGAAAAAATCCGACTAAGATGGCTTGGGTCTGCCCGGCTTGGCATAGGGCATACCGCACAAACTCTTGACTCGCCTTGGCCTTGGCGCCCGTCTGGCCCAGATCCACCACCAGCGTCAAAGGACGCATTAGTGGGTATCGCCCACTGAGCACGCTTAGGTCATCGCATTCAATGATCGATCCTCCCAAGGCCAGTGGAAGTGCCTTCACTGCGCGGCCGCTGCTGCGATAGCCGCAAATAGCGATTCCTAGCGGGTCCGCGCTGACCGCTTGCAGTACCTCGGCATTAGACGGGTGCGACGAGGTCGGCGGACGCATGCTGGACTTTCGAAATACGAACTGACTCAAGAAGAGCTGCGTACCGCTGTCGTCCGTCCGCGCGATGACATGCAGCGGCTTGCTCGCCCACTCACCGTCGGCTCCCACGGCACCCCAAGTCAACTCCGCCGCAGGATTGTCGCTGGTGAAGACCCTACCGAGCTGCTCGCCGGAAATCGATGTGACCGGATTGGCCGAATTGACGAATACAGTCAGCGCTTCGCGGGCTACCACAAATGCCATCGGGCGTTTTAGCCCCCCCTTCTGCATATCTGCCAGTTCCTGTTCGGTAACGGGCCGCGCGTACATCGCAATCGCAGAGGGATTGGCGATAAGTTGCTTGGTCGCCGCGTCGTAGCCCGCCGCCGTGACTTCAACTTTGGCTTGTGGATGGAATTGCTCGAAACCATTGATCCAGCCGTGGGCCAAGCCATCCATACTGGTCGATCCGAAAACTTCGACCGTTTCCCTCACCTCGCTCTGCGGTAGGTAGGGTTCGATCGCCTGCAGCATCGCCGTCAGCCGTTCGACGGCCGAGCCGCTGTCTCCGGCGTCACCCACTGGTCGTTCCCCCCCTGCCTGGGCCACTACAAGGCCCGCCAATGCACACAGCAGCAGCGCCGCAAGCACCAGCGTACGAGGGATGGCAGTCAATCCAGCGATGTGCCAGCTAAGCAAACGGCGATATGATTGGTGCCAGCCGCTCGACAGACGCAGCTTGTTCTCATCGTCCATGCTAAACCTTGGGGCTACCATCAACCACACTCCTTCGTTAGTGGAATTATCCGAGCTGCGGGTACTCTGCAGCACGAACCATATTTTCTACCCGGATGCTCTCGCTGCCGCATTCTACGCATTTACTCTATCCGAGGCGATCCCGATTCCCACAAAAACAAAATTGTTCGTAGCTCAGCCAAGCGTTGCCCACGTAGAACGGGCACTCCTGCCCGTTTTGTTCCAGAAGCACTCCTGCCCGTTTTCTTCCCCACAGCTTTTCCCGCCCCACGCGAGCCTTATTCCCTATGGATTTTCCCGCACTAGCACTGCTTGCACGATCTCTGCTCGCACTGGATCTTCTCCCTCTGGGAGAGGTCGAGCCTAAGCGAGGGAGAGGGACAAGCGCAACCTACAGCAATCTACATCTGTGCAATCCGTTTCCGCCCTCCCCCTCGCCTAGGCTCGACCCCTCCCGCGCGCGGGCAGGGGTGCGATTCACGTGGGCAGGGAATGACTTGTGGGGTATAAAACGGCAGGAGTGCCCGGTCTACAGAGGAAAACGGGCAAGAGTGCCCGTTCTACGAAAGGTTTAAACGGGCAGGAGTGCCCGTTCTACGCTAAGATCGCGTGAATCGCAGCAGCCAATTCGCGTCCGCCGTCCTGGCAGTTGACCTCTTGGCTGGTCTTCCGCGCCAAATCCTTCACCTGGCAAGTGCCCGCATCAAGCTCTTGAGAGCCCGCGATTAACGCCACTCGAAAGCCGCGACTGTCGGCGTATTTCAACTGTGCGGCTAACTTTTTCGGCTCGGGATAGAGCTCCACGCCAATGCCTTGCGCACGCACCTGTTGGGCAAGTCGCAAATAATCATGCATACGATCTCGATCAAAGTAAGCCACCAGCACCGGCGCAGGGGTGCGAACCGGTTGGAGCATGTCGAGCTTTTCCATGGCAGTCAGCAGGCGATCCAGCCCCAGCGAGGCACCGATTCCCGGCAAGTGCTGCTTGGTATAGAGTCCAGCCAAGTTATCGTAGCGTCCGCCAGAGCAAATACTGCCAATGCTGGGCAGTTGGTTCAGCGTCGTTTCAAAAACCACGCCCGTGTAGTAGTCCAACCCCCGCGCGATGGCCACGTTCAAACCGTAGCGCTCGGCGGAAACCCCGGCAGCCTGCAGCGCATGTGCAATTTCGCGCAGGCGGTCCACCCCAGCCTGGCCAAGCGCGTTGCCTTGCAGCAGGGTATCGAGCTGCGAGAGGATTTGATCGGTCGAACCGGAGATAACGGCCAGTTGCAAGACCTGGTCGGCTTGCTGGCTGGTCACTCCCGCCACTTGCACCATCTCCGCCGCTACGCGATCGCGACCATCCTTATCCAGTTTGTCGAGTGCACGCAGCAACGGAACCGCCTTGTCGCTCAACTGGAGTTTGTCCAGCAGGCCGCTCAACACTTGACGGTTATTGATGCTGAGTTTGAAGTCGTTAATGCCCAGCTCGAGCAACAATTCGTGGATGACCAGCCCCGTTTCGATGTCAGCCACGACCGATTCGGTACCGATCGTATCGAAGTCGCATTGGATAAACTCGCGAAAGCGGCCCGCCTGCGGGTTCTCGCCACGCCACACCGGCGCGATATGGTAGCGTTTGAAGGGCGTGCCCAATTTGCCGATATGCTGCGCGGCGAAGCGGGCCAGCGGCACGGTCAAATCAAAACGCAGCCCTACCTGCCTGCCGCCGTGATCCTCAAAGCGATACAACTGGCGATCTGTCTCGTCGCTTCCCCTGCCGATCAAAATCTCCAGCAGCTCCAGCGCCGGCGTGTCGATTGGACTGAAGCCATATCGCCGGTAGACGCGCCGAGCCACTTCCATCAGGGCCTCGCGAGGAATCATCGTTTCAGGCAAAAAGTCGCGAAAGCCTTTGAGTGTCCGGGGTTCTATGCGCTGAGTCACGAAGTGTCGATCAATAATTGATGCTGGATGATGTAATTCGGCGGGCGCACGAGCGACTGCCTAGCGAACGCGATAGCTTAACACACTCCTCGTGGGTCTTGGAGTAGCTTTAGCCGCCTCAAGTGCAATGTTG
>CAKQNH010000685.1 GCA_934255105.1 uncultured Pirellulaceae bacterium | reverse complement strand
TCCAAAGGCCGGAACCAAATCTGTCCAGATGCCGCCCGGTCGCACAAATCACGACGGTACTGGCTATTCCGAGCATGAAGAGATTAATGAGGTACGGCATTAAACTACTCGGCGTTAGGCTTCCAATCGCATCTGCGTGGATTTCGCAATCGGCTGTTGTAAGGCGGTTGGTGAGAGGATTGGTCCATCCACCGGTCGCTTAAACCATGTAAGTAAACTTGCTCATCGGTTCCGATGGAAGCCGCATTGGCCACATTATAACACGGCCCCAAGCTGGCCTGACGAATCGAGAGACGACGTTTTTCTAGCATCACACCCCTCTGCCTCGACAACGTGCCGTAGCCCTAGAACCCTTCTAATTCCGACAGAAAAATAGAGACAGAAAAATATCCCAGCGCGCATATTTTTTTGCCTCCATTTTTCTGTCTTGCTCTTTGCGGTCAACGGAGAAACAATGTTCAGAAGGAGACGTAACCGCAAGACACCGAAGCGAGTCACTCTCGCCTGCGGTTTCCGTGCTTGCGTGCCGTAACTGCGCTGCGCTCGTTACGAGCCTACCGCTGCTTCACTGGGCGGCGGCGGCGCACTGGGGATCTCGGGCAGCGAGCGTTTGACCGGACTCTCAATCGCATCGAGCTCATCTAGCTCCACGCCGTCAACCGACTTGCGCAATACCAAGTAGATGGCTGCAGCGGCACTCCAGAAAAAGCTGAACCAGTATGCGCCCAGCAGAGCTGTACCGAGCCAATTGCCACCCGCGATGTACGTGCCGGCGGCGACGTGTGGCGTGGCCAGCATGTAGCTACCGCGCATCAACCACCAGCCGGAGGTAATAGTCCAGTATACCAACTGTTCGCCGACCAAACCCACCAGCAGCAGGCAGCCTGCCAGCAACGCGGCCAGAAGTGGGCGCTGAAAGAAATAGGCATTGGAACGACTGAAGCCTTCAAAGGCATCGGCCTTCTTCTCAGCCGCGATGGCGCACACGCTCAGCGGAAAACAGACGATCGCGCTCAGCACAAAACGCCCAACAGCGAAGACCACTGGAAAACTGAGCAATAGCAACACGCCCGAGATCGTCGCACCGACATAACCCAAGCGACCAATGGCACCTAGTACAAAGAATGGCAGCAGCAGTGCGGTGATCGCGACGAAATGCATACCCATCGACCACAGGTAGCTCAGCCAGCGCGAACCGACGATGCGGATCGCCTCGCTCCACTCGGAAACCGTGCGCTGGCCGAGTTCAACTAGACTGCGCCGCGCGAGGATTCCCCCAAACAGTCCGAAGGTCAGCGTCAGCCACAGCAGTTCAAAGGTCAGGAAGCCGAGTTCACGCCATCCCATGTGTTCAAACGACAGCAGCGATTGCTTGAGATGCACGGCCCACGTGACTAGCAGGGGTGGACTGCCGATGGTTGTCACTCCTGGGTTAACCGCCGCTGGGTTAACAACCGCCCATGTCGGCTGCCAGGCGGGAGAAAATAGGCGTTCTCCCAAATGCACGCCAGCCGTCGCTAGCAGGATCGCGACTAGCCCCAGGGCCAGCGCATTCATGCGGACGGCGGGGCCAAGAGCTCGCGTCAGGGGATACCACCACCAGGCCGAGCGATCCCAATCGATCTCGACGCGCGGCACATGTCGATCCTCAAAAGGAACTTCTTCCATCGGGCTCTATTTCTTAAGGTGAGTGTTTCTATGTGTCACAAGGTCTGCGGCTCGTTCCGTCGGCGCGCGGTGCTAGCCTACAACTAGCACCCAATGTCATCTATCTTGCGAGCCGACTGCCGCTTGGTCCCCTTGCCAAAGCGAACGGTCTGAGACAATCGCCTTCGTCTCATCAGGCAGCGATGCCGCAGCACGCATAATAGCTAGGCATCGTGCCAACCGGGCGGGAGCTTGGGAGAAGAATTGCTGGCAGCCGATTCATCTTGCTCTTCGTCGGTAGCCTCGCAGGGTAACTGATGCTCTTCGTTTAGCCAACGCCCCAGATCGATCAGGCGGCAGCGCTCGCTGCAAAATGGCAGGTATTTGTCGCTTATGCCTGGTTCTGCCAGCATATCGCAGGTGGGGCAGCGTGGCCGAAATTGGATCGAGTTGGTCATGGTCAAAGCTACCTGTTTTTCCTCATTGGCTCTGGGGATGTCCAATCTTACAGTATAGGTGTTTTCGCACGATTCAAAAATCGCTCAAGTGTTCAACAATTTCCGGATCAGCGGCAACTTCAGCAGAATGGCGGTGACGATAAACGCGATGGCCGCACCAGCCAGGACGTCGGTGGGATAGTGTGCGCCGCTGACAATGCGCTGCAGCGACGCTAGGCTGGCAAAGCAGGCAAAGAGTATCAGCCCGCGTGGAAAGACCAATGACAGCCCCAGAGCCAAGCCCCAAGCGGTAGCGGAGTGCCCGGACGGGAAGCTGCGCTGCCGTGAATCGGTCAGTCGGACTGGAACCAGCTCGCGACCATCGGCCAGACGCGGCCCCGGCGCACCGCGAGTAAATTGATACTCGCCCGGCTCGGCCACTCGGATGAGCTCGGACGAGTGCGGGCGGACTCGCGGAAAGCAGCCCTTCAGAACGTTGGAGGTCAGCCCGCAAGCCAGTGTGATGATCATCGCGGCGGACACGGCCCGGCGGCGCGAGGGAGCCAGAACAAAGGCCGAAAGGAGAATTGCCGCCGCCCCCAAGCTGTGCGCAAAAGTTTCGCTCAACATGATGGCTTTGGCTAAATCCCCTGGTAGCTTCCACTGCCGCAGGGCCGCCGATACGGGCAGGTCGATACTGATCGCGGCTAAGCCTAGCAGCGCGGCGACCAGTCCAGCTAATAACAAGCGAAAGCTCACGCTGCGGCCCGCGAGCACCGTCGTGCGCGCCGCGATCAAAGTTGGCGGTGCAAGTGGCGTGGCTTGGTCAGCCGGTTGCTTACTTGGTGGTTGGTCGACTTCCAGTGGATTGTCTATGGGCATCGCTCGCGTAGTTTTTTTCAATCGACTATGATAGGCACCGTCGCGCAACACATACTATGGTTAAAGGATACGCCGTGGGGCCTATTGTTGAAGGGGTCAAGACTGTCAATTCCGTGGTCCGCACCCTGCTACTCGCCGCCTCGGCTGGTGTGTTGGGGTGGGGAGGCTTTATAGCCTATAGCGAATTCACCAAGCGTGAGCGGCTGGTACACCAGCAGGAGCTGGCTATCGCACAGGCTCACGAGCAGCTCGTCAATCTGCAGGACGAACTGGGCGGCAAGGTAGCCGAGATCGGGCGATTGAACCAGCAAATGCAGGAGCAGCAGGTCGAGATCGACCGACTGGAAACGTCGCTGCACCTGCTGAAGAC
>CAKQNH010000684.1 GCA_934255105.1 uncultured Pirellulaceae bacterium | reverse complement strand
GCACACTTCAGGCCGTAAGCATTTAACCTTTTACAAAGATTATCGGCTACGGGGTGGCAGCACTCTACTGAGGGAAGCACTTACTGCGGGAAGCATTCTACAAAACATGGTGGGAAATATGTAAGGGGGCCAGACTGCGACCGTCCATTTAGTCCGCTACCACCTGGGCTGAGTGCGGAGCGGTTGACCGAAAGCGTAGCACCGCCGGCCGCCAGGTAACCTTCGGCTATTTGCCGCTTTGGCGTTAGCGGCCGATTGGTTTAATCAGCCACCGCGCGTTAGCGTCCGATTCCTTGCCGCTAACTGGGCGCTAACGGCCCATTAGGCTGCCAGACTCTTACTTGGGCGCGCCAGACAGACTAGGCGCTGGTGCGACCTCATAAGGACCCCAGGTGACTCCGACCCGGGTCGCCCATTGCTCCCAGCGGGAAACCATCTCAGCCAATTGCTGCGGTTGTTGATCTGCCAAGTCGTTCAATTCACACCGATCTTCGGCGAGGTTGTAAAGCTCCCACTTGAGTGCCTCAGGCATCCGCTTGCTGTATACCGCCTTCCAATCGCCGTCGCGAAACGCATGTGCCGCCTGGTGATCAAAACCAATCGACCGCGGCGCACTTTTCTCGCCACGCAACGCTGCGAGTAAACTCGTACCTTCGAGCGGCTGAATTATATTGCCGTTATGCTGGTCTGGGTATTCTGCACCAGCGGCTTCCATGAGCGTCGGCAGCACATCCATCACGTGTGACGGATCGCGAACCCAGTCGTCCCGCTGGCCAATCCCCTTTGGCCAATGAGCGATGAACGGGGTGCTGATGCCCCCTTCGTGAGTAAAGTGCTTGTACATCCGAAACGGCGTGTTGCCAAGATTGGCCCACCCACTGCCGTACGATTGATGCGTGCCACGACCGCCGATGCTCTGCAATTCATTACCGGTGCGAAGGGTGGTTTCTCCGCGACGCGACACTCCATCAAAGCCGAAAGGCCCCCATTCGTAACAGGCACCATTGTCGCTAAGGAAAACGATCAGCGTATTTTCCAGTTGGTCGGTCTGCTTCAAGTGCTCAACAATCTGACCAACGCCCTTGTCTACGCCTGCCACCATGGCGGCAAACACAGCCATGCGTCGCGCTAGATCGCGCTGACGATCTACCTCGAGCGAATCCCAAGCTGGATTTGGCTGGCCCGAAAAACCGTTGGCAATGTCCTCGCGATCAACCGGCACGATTTCACGAGCTGGCATGCCCCACTGCTTGCCATTAATCAAACCCAGCGCCTGCATTCGCGCGTAGCGCTCTTCACGCAACACGTCCCAACCTCGCAGGTAGGTGCTGAAGTACCTGTCCGCTCGCTCGGCAGGAGCCTGAACCGGAAAATGAGGTGAGGAATGGCCGAGAAACAGAAACCACGGCTTGTCTGCTCTCTGACCTTGCTTGATGAACTCGATCGCATAATCGTTGAACACATCGGTTGCGTAGTACTCACCTGTCGCCGGATCGATTTCCTTGTCGCGTCCTGCCGGCAAACGAACGTAGTAGTCGGCGTCATACTGGTCGTGCGAGTGATCTTGCGTATAGCCATAAAACTCGTCGAAACCTCGCTTAATTGGCCCTGTTTCAGGATGCAGGTGCCATTTGCCGACGTAGTAACACCCATAACCGGCCGGTTTCAACACTTCGGCCATTGTCACGCAGTCTTCACGAAGCCGGCCGAGATACCCCGCGCCGCGGGTTGGACTGGGATTGCTTGTTGTGAAGTCGCCTATGCCTGCCTGAGTCGGATACAGCCCCGTCATCAGCGACGCGCGACTCGGACAACACCGCGCCGAGTTATAGAGCTGCGTCAATTTGACACCTCCGGCTGCCAGCGCGTCTATATTAGGTGTGTCGATTTCGCCGCCATAGCAGCCCAGATCCGAATACCCCAGATCATCGGCCAGAATGACGATAATGTTCGGACGCTCGACAGCCTCCGCAGTGCAGGCTACTAGCCTGCAAACGCATAAAAGAAATGCACAAACGCAAATCAGTATCTTGTTTAATATCACGATTACACCGCCTGCTGGGCAAAAGGAATCAGGAGCAATTATGGCGCTCCTAGCCACGCGCCAACCTTCAGACTAACACTAACTGCCTGGGGTTATTTTGAACTTCGTGAGCAACCAATCCAGCAGGGCTCTCTGATCGTCGATGGTCGCTCTGCGCACCTGCGCAAGCAAGTGTATCCGGTCGGGTTTAGGGAGTCCTCGCGCAATCGGCATACTCTTCATTCAGCCCCATCAGGATAGCGTGCCGATCCAGGGCATTGGCGACTAGACCTGTGGTCCCAGAGCCGCCAAAGGGATCAAGCACAATGTCTCCCACGCGAGATCCCAATAGGATGCAGCGCCGTGCCAACTCTCGCGGAAATGCTGCGGGATGCCCGTGGTTGCTTGGATCGGGCCCCAGAATCCAGTAGTTTCTTAGGTTCGCTCCGGTGTCCTGCCTAACTGCCTGCGCAGTCGTAGTAGTAGCTGGGCGATTTGGCAAACAGAAATATCTCTTCCGTCGCATTGGTAGGCCGATTCTTTACACTCTCCGGCATAGCTGTCTTCTTTATCCAAGCAATCTTGGACCGCAGGATCCAACCGTCCTCCTGAAGCGCGAAGGCGACTCGCCAAGGGAGGCCCATCAAATCGCGATCCTTCAGCCCCCACACCGACGGGACCTTGCAATTTCGCTTTTGAATCAGCTTCTTGGTGTTGCCAACAACCGCATTTGGGCCACATCTTCCCGTCCCGCCGTTGCGCGCGTACCCATCGCCAACGTTGAGCCACAGGGTGCCATCGGGCCGCAGTTTTTCCCGCACAGCCCGAAAGACGGAGACCAGATTCTGCACATACTGGTCCGGCGAGGGCTCTGCGCCGATCTGATCGGCGTGGTCGTAATCGCGCAGGCCCCAATACGGTGGCGAGGTAACGCAGCACTGGATCGACTCGGCATCCAACGATGGCAGAAGCTTTATGCAATCTCCAGTCAACACCTTAAGCTGGGCGTTTTGGCCAAGCTCGAGCTTTAATTGTCCCATCGAATTGCCTCCAAGCCTTCCTAGTTCGAGTGTTGAAATAGTCTAGCCGATTTGTTGGGATTTGGCATTGAGCGAACGGTCTGCAGAGTATACGATTTGTGACTTGACAAACGGCCAAGCTGGGTAAACTAGCTAGAACGAGCCGAAAGATCCGCTTAGACTTACCATCAACTGGCAGTCCATTCACCCAGCTAAATCGATTAGAGACGACTCATGAAGGCTGATATTCACCCCAAGTACCAAGAGACGACCGTCACCTGCGGCTGTGGCAATTCG
>CAKQNH010000683.1 GCA_934255105.1 uncultured Pirellulaceae bacterium | reverse complement strand
ATTAAAACTTCTCATCGCCCTCTGCGCTAGCGTTGCGCACCCAGCCAGCTTAGACTGGACCAAAGCTCAATCAAGCTACTGCTCTGCTACCGAAACGAATGGTAACCCCCTAAACCCTTCGTGACGCGCCAGGCCAGTTCAACGAATCGATGTACCCCAGCCGCCGATCGTATCTTACGTACTAAAAGATCAACTCCGGCGGCGAGGTGATCTCAATTGTTCCATCGTGTCAAGATGTTCGGTCAATTCTGGACGATGCAAATGGGGAGAGGCGGATGTACTGCAAAACGTTTTTACTTCTTGCCTTCGTCGTGATTGCGCCTTGGGCGCGGGCTCAAGGAGTTCAGGTTGGACCGAATGGCGTAAGGCTGGTTGGTTTTGGCGACGTTGATATCGAGGCCACGGTCGATCGCTGGGCCGAAATCGAAAGAGAACGAATAAGCACAATTCTCGATCTGCGGGTTGAACTGCTTGTTCAGGAATGCGAACTGACGAATCCCCAAGTTAAAAAGTTGCGGGTTTAGATCGCAGGTATCGTAGCTAGAAAAATATCCAGTGGTGCCGAACAACTCGAGAAGTTTATGCGTGACAGCGAGCTGATACCGAAAATGGAGGTCGACGACAATGACTTTAATCCTCAGGACGAACTCTTGATAACCGGTGCTCGCATGGATAAAGACGCCCCTGGCGTGGTTCTGTTCCGTGCGCAATTCAAAGAGCCCCTATTTGAGAATTCGCTGTGGCAGGGAGTTTTAAAGTCAAACCTCTCCGACGACCAATTTGTCCACTTGGAATTATCCGCATGTCCGGCACCTAAAAAGGGATGTGCTTGAACTTTGTGGTTTCGTTTGCGAGAATCTGACACTGTTCGGGTCCGAACCAACGGAGTTGGGCAAGATTGAGGAACAATGGTTGGCTCTTCGGGAGCACCTTGAGACCACAAACGAATAGGCGAACCAAGCAGTGCACCGGAGCGGCGTCAATGTGTTTCCTGATGGTTGCTTTTACACTCGCCGCCAGGAGACGGCTACCGTTCGTCGAATCGAAATGGAGTCCGATGAGCCGAATTTACATTGAAACGATAATTCCCAGCTTTTACTATGAGGTCCGCACCGACGCGACGATGGTTGCGCGTAGGCAGTGGACGCGTGAGTGGTTTGATGCTGCTACGGATCGCGATGAATTGGTGACGTCGGCGGCTGTTCTTGACGAACTTGAACGCGGCGAATTTCCTGGACGTGCCGACGCGATTCGAATGGTGTCGAACCTAACGCCACTGCAGATATCCGACGAGATAGTCGGGATCGTTCGCGAATACATTGCGAGGCAACTGATGCCCGCTGACCCTTCCGGCGATGCCCTGCATTTGGCGATTGCTTCGTATTACGGCTGCGATTTCCTGGTAACTTGGAACTGCAAGCATCTGGCCAATGCGAACAAATTCGAGTCGATTGCTGTCGTCAATGGTATACTTGGATTGGAGGTGCCCGCATTGGTGACTCCACTTGAACTGATTGGAGACAAAAATGACTGATCCAACTATTGACGAACTGCGCAAGGTCCGCCGCGAGATTTCTGCAGAAATCGGCCCTGAGCTTACAGGATTGGTAGACCGCTACACCAAGATGGAATCGAGATTCAATCGCCCTCCTCTGACACCGAAACATCGACGAACCATCCGATGCACCGAAGCGGCGAAGTTAGGCGATTCGCCAGTTGAGAATCAATCGTCGCCGCTCGGTGATCGGTAACGTTCGCCGACTTAGATCACACTTGCTTTACGTTGACTATTTCGACCAACATCTCATCAACGTCGATCGTAAAGAACCCGCGTATTGGCTCGCGGTCAATGAAATACAAGCCCTCGCTCAAATGCACCGACGGCCAAGTCATCCCCGCAACATGTTCTGAAATACCTGGCAAGATATTTGACGGGCGGCCCCATCTCAGACCGGCGATTGATGAGCAGCGAAAACGAGATGTCACGTTCATGGCTCGCGAGAAGAAGAAGGGCGGCTCGAGGAAGCAAGTGCCCGAGGAGCTCAGTGGGGTTGAGTTCACTCGCCGCTGGTCGCTGCACATTCTTCCCAAGGGGTTTACCAAGTCGCGCTGCTTCGGCGGCTACAGCAGTACCAACCGCACTAGATTCATTGCCAAGTGCAGACAGCTTCAGCCGCCTGTTGCAGTTGCACAGCAGGATGAGCAACAACAAGTTGAGGCGACTCAGCTTACCGCCGAGCGGCCCTGCCCTAAGTGTCAGCAACCCATGCAGCTCATCGCCGAGACACGTCGTCCCTGTTGGCGAGACCTATTCTACGGCCCAGATCATCAACCTTGGTTCGAGATCTAAGGCAATGATCCTGCAGCAACACACCCACGTAGATCCTTTACTCGACACGACTGACGTGGCCGTAGGCCGCTACCTATTGCTCGACAAAACGGCCACTTGGGCCTCTCTAAACGGCACGAAATCTTCTGCCAAGCACCTGTGGTGTCCAGCAAAAAGCTTGCCAAGCTCTCTTGCGATGCGTTAGACTGGTTCCCAGCAGACGCCAGCCTGTTGCTATCCGCATACAGTGTGCGGAGCGAAGCGTCTCAGTCGGGCGGACAATCTATCCCGCCGTTGCAGTTGGGATAGATTGCTATTCGTTCGCCACTTCTACGACACAACAACGGTCCCAGTTTCATAGTCAATCTCAAGTTTGCGACTCGATAGAAGCATCGTCCCCAGCAATGGGTACGCGCCGTCGTTTGCAACGACCTGCGTTTCATACGTCCCACCGAACCAATCGAAAAAGCAAGCGTATGTCTCCAACTCCACCGTTTTCCCGTCCGCGAGAACCGCTTCCGCAGACGACTCTTTGGCCAGTCCCAACGATTCGATGTGCTTGTGAGGAATCACCAAGCCGCCATTAAATGCGGTGTCGATCCAAACCGTCAATTCTGTGCGGCCACCTCGATTCGCCGCAGCTACTGGAACGGAAATCAACGCACGTAGGTTGTCGTCTACAAACCCGTTCACTGGCGCATCACTCCAATATGAAACGCGGCGGCGTGGCCAATTCGAATTGTATGCGACAACTTCGACGGATGCTTCGACCGCGCCAACTTGACCGCTTCATCGAACGTCCCAGCGACAAAGAACTCGCCCGAATCGGGCTCGATCGCAACGAATTGATCTTTGTGGTCTGCCTCCAAAACGATTCTCAGCCGTTGCTCGTAAATCTCTTTTGCCCGCGCAATGACAGACCTTGTTTCTGCGGATACCATCATGCAACTCCGTTGGACAGTTTTCGTGACACGCTATATTGTAGCGTCGAAATCGTGGCGGGTCATTTGTGA